>CAJXSB010000200.1 GCA_913060435.1 uncultured Desulfococcus sp. | reverse complement strand
GATCAGGATCGGCTTGCCGTCGGCCCGCACCTCGGTCGCCGGATCGATAGGCAGGATCTGGTAGAGGATGAACCGGTCCGTCTCCATCACCTTCCGGTTCTCGCCCCGCTCGAAGCCGAACCCATACTCGGACGCAATCTCCTCGATGGCCTGGGGATAGCCCCGGACCAGCATCTCCGTCATCATGGCCTGCCGCTCCATAAAAGCGACGATCCCGGCATTGCCCCCGTTCTCATCCTTCCGGTTGAAAACGGTGTTGAACAGGGCGTCGAGAGCCTTCTGCAGCTCCATGTTGCCGAAATCATTCATGGCTTTCATGCTCGAAATAATGGCCCGGCTGCCCACGTCATGGTTGAAATGCATGAGCTCCGCATAGGATATCAGGCCCTCCATGGGATGGGTCTTCGGCATTTTTCCGATTTCGGCGGTGCTGAAATAATTCGTGGCCAAAAGATAGGGGACCATAAACTCATTCATGTACCGGGTAAATCCGCTCAAGTAATTCCCGGCGGTATTGGCCTGGTTGTACAATGCCTTCAGCAGCGAAAAGTATTTCTCCATGACATTTCCTTTGGGTAAACCGTCAATCATGAACATCAGACTCGCTTCATCTATACGCGCTCCAGGATGGTCGCCATGCCCTGCCCGCCGCCGATGCAAAGGGACGCCAGGCCCAGTTCGTGCTCATCGCGCACCATCTGCCCCATGAGGGTCACCAGGATGCGTGCGCCGGTGCACCCGATGGGGTGTCCGATGGAGATGCCGGAGCCGAGCCGGTTGGTTTTCTCCATGTCGCAGCCGAGCTCCCGGATGCAGGCGATGGCCTGAGACGCGAAGGCCTCGTTTAATTCAATCACATCGAAATCCGTCATGGCGAGTTTCGTGCGGTCGAGGATCTTTCTCACTGCGGGGATGGGGCCGAGGCCCATGTAGGCCGGGTCGAGTCCCGCAAACGAGGTGGCATTGATCTTCACCAGGGGCGTCAGCCCGAACTCCTTCGCTCTGGGGGCGGACATGAGCAAAAGCGCCGCCCCCGCGTCGTTGATGCCCGACGCATTTCCCGCCGTCACAGATCCGTCCTTCTTGAAGGCGGGCCGCAGGCGGGCCATTTTTTCCATGCTGGTGTCCATGGGGCGCTCATCCACGTCGAAGATGACGGGGTCGCCCTTCCTTTGGGGGGTAGCCACCGGAACGATCTCATCCCGGAAAAGGCCGTCGGCAATGGCCTTCCGGGCGCGCTGGTGGCTCAGGACCCCCAGTTCGTCCTGCTCCTGCCTCGAGATGCCGTATTTCTCTGCGATATTCTCCGCCGTCATGCCCATGTGGTAGCCATAAAAGCTCTCCTGGAGGCCGTCATAGGTCAAAAGGTCGATCAGCCCCGTATCGCCCATCCGGGCGCCCCACCGGGCGGTCTGCACGGCGTAGGGGATCCGGCTCATGTTCTCCATGCCGCCCGCCAGCACCACTTCTGCCTCGCCGTGGCAAATCGCCTGGGCGGCGAGGGCCACGGCCTTCATGCCCGATGCGCAGAGCTTGTTGATCGTGAACGCGCCGGTCTCCTTGGAGATGCCCGCCCGGATCATCGCCTGCCGCGCGATGTTCTGTCCCTGGCCGGCCCCCACGACATTGCCCATGATGACCTCGTCGATCTGCACCGGCTGCAGGGTGTCATCATAGTCGTAGCCCTCCTTCTCCAGGTCCGTCAGCCCCTCTCCCTTCAGGGCGTCGGGCTCGAATCGTGTCAGCTGTTCCGACGCCGCGGGCCGGAGCCCCGCCTTTTTCAGTACCGCCTTCAACACCAGCGCTCCCAGGTCGACCACCGGGGTCGATTTTAAGCTGCCGCCAAACGAACCCACCGGTGTCCTGGCACCCGCGATGACCATAACGTCTTGCATCATTCGATCTCCTTTCTTGACTTCAAAACCGGTTATCCCGATCTGCGATATCCGTCTTGTGATCGGTGCTATGCGGAAGCCTTACCCACTTAAGGCATGTTGCAGCACAATTCATGCCATGAAATGATTTGATAAAAATATATTAAATACAAATGGTTGAATTTTGGAGAAACGTGAAGCTGAATCCGTTTCCTGTACCACAGGAATATCTTTCCTGCACGGCAGGAAAATGATGCGTTTGGCGCAAGAGGACCAACGCCGGGGAATGGGGAGAATAGCCTACGAACTGCTTGGCCCTATGCTGTATTTCTTCAAAAGCGCATACAGGCGGGATTTGGAAAGACCGGAGATGCGAACCGCATCCTTGACTTTGCCCTGGCAGGAGGCCATCAAATCCTTCAGGTACAGCTCTTCGGCGTGGGCGCAGGCAATCTCCCTGAATTGCTGCAGGGTATGCATCTTGGAGGCATTCAATCCGGAAACATTGATGCTGGGAGAAGGCTGGCGGTCTCGGGAGAGGGCTTTCTGGACCACCTGGACACGAATTTTGGGCGGCAGATGCAGCGGATAAAGGGTGGGGGCGTTTCGGGCGATCAACAGGGCCTGCTTCAATGCGTTGATCAACTCGCGAACATTCCCCGGCCATGGATATGCCGATAAGGTCTCGAAAAACGCCGATGAAACGCCCTTTTGCTCCATTTGAAAGCGTTCGCAGAGCTTTTGGAGATGGTGCATCGCGATGGCGCGAATATCCTTGGTGCGTTCCCGCAGCGGGGGGATGGTGATATTGACGCTGAGAATTCGAAAGAACAAATCGCTGCGAAAAGCGTTTTGCGCCGTCATTTCTTCCAGATTCCGGTTGGTGGCCGCCACCAGCCGGAAATCGCAGTCGATCTCTCGGGAGCCGCCGAGAGGTCGAACCCGCCGCTCCTCCAAGACCCGCAGAAACGCCTTTTGCATTTCCAGTGGCAATTCCCCCACTTCGTCCAGAAAAAGTGTTCCCTGTCGGGCCTGCATGACCAGACCCTGGCGGTCGGCGTCGGCACCGGTGAACGCCCCTTTGACATGTCCGAACAAAATGCTTTCAACCAGCGCTTCCGGCAGGGCGGCACAATCCACAACGATAAACGGCCCACCGGCCCTTGTGCTGTTTTCATGGATGGCTCGGGCAAACAGTTCCTTTCCAGTGCCGGTCTCACCGTAAATCAAAACGTTGACTTCGCTGGAGGCGTATTGCGCCACTTTATCCAGGCAGGCATTGATCTGGGAACTGTCTCCGGCAATCGCATCCCTGCGCAGGGAAACCCTGGCGGGTTGCGTGTCTACCTGAAGACATTCCCGACGGTATTCCAGCGCGCGTTTCAGCGCCAGGGTGATATGCTTGGAGGAGATGCCTTTTTCGATGTAATCCCAGGCGCCGCTGGCGATGGCCATTTCGGCCCCATCCGTGTCGCCGGCGCCGGTGATGATGATGGCCTGGGGCCGTGAAGGCTTTTGATGAATCGTCGGCAGGAGCGAAAGGCCATTGCCGTCCGGCAGTCGGACATCCAAAAACACCGCGTCCAGCTCCTGCGTCCGCAGGGCCTCGGCGCCTTCAGCGAGGGAATGGCATACGACTGCATCATGGCCGATGCGTTGAACGAGCCGGGACAACCCATAGCAAAAGTCCGGGTCATCATCGATGATCAGCACCGTGGTCTTTTCTTGACGCTCTTTCATTGGCCCTTTTGAGAATGATGAAGCACCTTGCGAATCAGTCTGGAGATTTCGAAGCTGCTGAATGGTTTATGGATGAACGCGCTGATGCCATGATGTTGAAGTGATTCTTCCGATTTGTCAATAATCTGTTCATCCCAGAAGCCGCTGAAAAGAATGACGGGGATGTCCGGGCGATATTTGGTAAGCTGCTCCGCCAGCTGCAGCCCTGTCATTGTCGGCATGATCTGATCGGTGATCACCAGATTGAACGCGTCGGGCTCTCTCCGGAAGGATTCAAGGGCGTTGAGGCTTTCCTCATGGCCGACAACGCTGTACCCCAGGCGCTCCAGAAGTTTTTTCGCGGAATAGAGCATATCCGCATCATCATCCACAAGGAGAATTCGCTCATTTCCCGGCAGGAGTGATGCTGCTGCAGGGTCTGGAGTGCTTGGCGTGGTTTCTTTCATTTTTTTTGGCAAGTAGATGTGAAAGGTGCTGCCCATCCCGGGCGTGCTGTCGACCGTAATGGCGCCGCCGTCCCGTTTTACGATATCGTGGGCCACGGAGAGACCCAATCCGGTTCCGCCATATTTCCTGCGAGTGGTGAAAAAAGGCTCGAAGACGTGCTTCTTGACGGATTCCTCCATGCCGCAGCCGGTGTCGGCCACGGAGATGCGGACGTACTCACCCAAGCGCAGCTTCGGGGCGGCCCCATCTTCCGCAGATGGTATCGTGACGGCATCGATGCAGATGTTCAGCGTGCCCGACGTTCCTTTCATGGCCTGCTCGGCATTGAGGCAAAGGTTCATGATGACCTGATGGAGCATGGTCGGATCCGCCCACGCCTGGATGTTTTCTTCTGGGAACTGCATCTTGACGTCGACAGTGCTCGGGATCACGTATTCGAGCAGCGCCAGGCATTCCTTGAGAACCGTTTTTACCGGAACCGGCTGCTTCCCGCGGTCCTGCTGCCGACTGAAGGCCAGGATTTGTCGAATCAGATTTTTACCCCGGCTGGCGGCGTGCAGCACGTGATGGATGTCTTCATGAACGGGGTCCTCCGGCGGAATATCCTGGAGAGCGATCTCGCTGCAGGTGGTGATGGCGCCCAGGATATTGTTGAGGTCGTGGGCGATGCCCCCGGCAAAACAGCCGATGGTCTCCATTTTCTGGGCGTGCATCAACTGGGATTCAAGCTGTATTTGTTTTTTCTCGGATCGTTTGAGGTCCGTGATGTCATGGAAGGTGTAAAGCATTGTACCGTCGTTGATGGAGACATGCTTCACCGAGATCAGGTAGTGGTGCCTGTTGCCGCGCTTGTCCGTTATCATTTTTTCTAAATTTCGGATTTCACCACGTTTTTCCAACTGCATCACATCAACAAAATGCTGTCCCAGGAGCGCTGAAATATTGCTCATCGCCAGCATCTCGTCCATGGTGTAGCCGAGCAAGTGGGTTATATTTTTGCAGACAAAGACAAATCTGCCGTCGTCATCGGTGATGAATACCGGGTCCAGTATGTTGTCCATGGTGATGCGGTGAAGTTCTTCCGACGCTTTCAGCGCCATTTCAGCCTTCCGGCGGCGGCGAAGATTGTGCCAAAGCACCATGATGGTCACCGACAGATAGCCGCAAACAGCAATGAACGCCCAGATCAGATGCTTGTATTGGTAGTAGAGTGTTTGGGGCTCATTGATGACCACGGCACGCGCCGGCAGGCTGGATTTTGGAATGTTGTGAAATCTCAGCATACGATATTCAAACATCGGTGATGCCTGGCATTTGCGGATAACGGGCAATGACCCCACCGGGGCGCCGTTGATGACCTTCAGGGCATGCTCGGCAGCTTTCCGGCCCTGCCAGGCGCCGTCGATCATCATGCCCCCCAGGACGCCCTCGCCGAGGGTATGCCGCCACAGAGAATATACAGGCCGTTTGGAATGATTGAAAACCAGGGCAGTGCTCTCCCGGACTGAAAAGAAGGAGCCGTCCGGCGCCTTGTAATAGGACATGTATAGGATGATGGTATGGTCGGGAAGGTCCTCCAGCAGGCGTTTGAGGCGGGAGGGATTCAGGCGGCACAGGTCGATAAATGTGACCCGGTTCGCGAATTTGGCTTGTTCCCGGTAGAATATGGATTGGTGTATGAGGCTCGATGTGGAGACACCGCTGACGACGGCAATGTGTCGGGTGTCGGGGTGAATTTTCAGCGCCATCTCTATCGTGCCGATAATATCATAATCTTCCAGAATGCCTGTAAAGCCCTGGCGACCCCGGAGCATGCTGTCGCGGAATCCGGCGATCCCGCAGAATATGACCGGGGTGTCGGGAAAAAGCGAGTCCCGGTAAGCGAGCAGAAAATCGAGCGCATTATTGTCCGATGCAATGATGGCATCAAATGCGATGTCGTTATATTTCGCGCTGTACAATTCCTGCAAAAGCTCGAAAATGACGACCGGCGGATGATGCTTGGTGTCCATATATTCGAAATGAAGAATCACTTTCGGAATTTCGTTATCGAACACCGACTGGATTCCTTGCATGACCGACTGGGCCCACTCGTAGCTGGGATGATACGAACAGAGCACCAGAACTCTTTTGACGGCTTCGCCTTGATGCGGATCTGCCCGGGATGAGGTGCAGCAATATCCGGCCGTAAAACAAATAAATATCAATATCAGTGTTCGTTTTAACGGCATTGCTGCACTCCTTTGAGTGTATGAATGTAATGTTACCATACCACACCATTGGTATTCGAGGCCAACATTCCGTGGCAGCCCGAACTGAAGGCCTCCCCGACAAAGCGGCAGCCTGGCATTTTGATTGCCGGCACCACCTCCGGGGGTGGATCCCTTGCTGCGATGCCGTGTGTTCCGGTGGAAAAAAGGGAGGGTCGCTTTGGATAGGATGACGTGCCGGTGGACGGGAAATGCCTGATTCCGGCAAGCATTTCTCCACCGGCCATGAGGGCGTTTTCAGAAAGGATGGTGATCGGCGGCGATCGTCGCGCATCCCCATGCATGGCCGGCGGCGAGACGCCGCCGGCCGTTCATGCTGAAACGAAGGGCTGGCAGCGACTCAGTTCACCCGACGCTCCCGGCCTTTCCACTCCAGGTCCCGCAGGACGTACTTCTGGATCTTGCCGGTGGAGGTCTTGGGCAGCTCCCGGAACTCCACGGCCTTGGGCGCCTTGAAATGGGCCAGGTTGTCGCGGCAGAACGCGATGATCTCCTCCGCTGCAAGCCCGCTGCCCTCCTTGAGGGTAACGAAGGCCTTGGGCACCTCGCCCCACTTGGCGTCGGGCATGGGGACCACCGCAACCTCGAGCACATCGGGATGACGATAGATCACGTTCTCCACCTCCACCGTTGAGATGTTCTCCCCACCGCTGATGATGATGTCCTTTTTCCGATCCATGATCTGGATGTAATTGTCCGGGTGCATCACCGCCAGGTCGCCGCTGTGGAACCAGCCGCCCCGGAACGCCGCATCGGTGGCCTCGGGGTCCTTGTAGTAGCCGGTCATCACGATATTGCCCTTCATGACGATCTCGCCGATGGTCTCCCCGTCCCGGGGCACGGGCGCCATGGTGTCGGGGTCGACCACGTCCAGGTGCTGGGCGACAATATAGGGGACTCCCTGGCGGGACTGGTACCGGGCCCGGTCCACCACTTTCAGGTCTTTCCACTCCGACTGCCAGGCGCAGACACTGTAGGGGCCGTAGACCTCCGTCAGGCCGTAGACATGGGTGACGACGGCGCCGATGGCCTCCATCTGCTCGATGATCGTCGGCGACGGCGGGGCGCCGCCGGTGGTGATCTTGAGGGGGCGCTTCATCTGCACGTCTTTGGCCCCGGGATAATTGGCCATGGCAATGAGAACGATGGGCGCCCCGCACATATGGGAGACGTTTTCCGCCTCGATGAGCCGGAAGATCTCTGCGGGCACCACCTTGCGCAGGCAGACATGGGTCGCGCCCACCGCCGTGACGGCCCAGGGAAAGCACCAGCCGTTGCAGTGGAACATGGGCAGGGTCCAGAGATAGACCGATTCGGAGTCCATCCCGACCTCGAGCCCGTCGCCCAGGGCGTTGAGGTAGGCCCCCCGGTGGTGGTACATGACGCCCTTGGGCTTGCCGGTGGTGCCGCTGGTGTAGTTGATGGTGGCCACGTCCCGCTCGTCCCGGACCGCGCAGGGCACCGGATCCTCGCTGCCGGTGCCCAAAAAGGACTCGTAGTCCATGCCGTCCAGCGGCGCCTCATGGCTGATGTCGCAGATGTTGATCATCTGCTCCACCTGGGTCAGCTCGCTTAGGATCGGCTGGACCAGCCCGGCGAATTCATTGTCCACAAAAATCATCCTGCTGTCCGAGTGGTTGAGTATGTAGGCGATTTCGTCGGAGGAGAGGCGGATGTTGACGCTTACCAGTGCCGCCCCGATCATGGGGACGGCAAAATGGGCCTCGAGCATGGGCGGTGTGTTGGGGCAGATAAAGGCGACCTTGTCGCCCGGTCCGATGCCGGCCTTGAGGAGGGCGCTGGCGAGCCGGTTGACCCGGGCGTTGAATTCCCGGTAGGTATACCGGATGTCGCCGTGAACCACGGCGGTCTTGTCGGGATAGACGGCAGCGCTCCTGCG
>CAJXSB010000199.1 GCA_913060435.1 uncultured Desulfococcus sp. | reverse complement strand
GTTGCGGGTGGCGGATTCTGAATCTGCTTTGCCCATATAGTTAGAGACCTCCTTGCCAGGGATTGGTCTCTAACTATATTAAATCGTTCCTAAAAAATCTAGTCTAAAATTTTTATTTTTAATATCAAGGTGTTATGCTGGACAATCCCGCGCTCCCCTAAATCTGTTACAATCAGTTTCATTTTATTCTGAATTAATCTTCTGTTGACCTCCTCCTGCGCGGATGAGCATTTGCTATATATCCCAATTTTGAAAATTGACCAGATGGCATTAGAATTTTAGGACTTAGCTCATTAAGCGAAATCAGTGCTTCTGAAGGATATGAACACATTACGTTGCCGGGCTTCGGCATGGAAGCCGGCGAATCTTACTGGAGTCTTGGCGACATGTATATCCGGCCCATGTTGATTTCGGTCATTGTTGCAGAAAATGGCGCTTCTTCTGCCACTACAGCACAGTACTAGTCATCGACTGTTTTTCAAAGAATTTTTTCAGGCATACGGGAGGTGTAACATGATTCGATTCTTTTCGTTGTTTTTGATCGCTACCATTATGGTCATTGGCTGGTCTGCACCGGTTTTTTCCATTACGCCCATACCGCAGGAGAGCGGATTCAGCGGCTTCATCAATGTCGGTCTCGGGGGAGTTTCGGTAGAAAGCAACATGGTGGCGGGAAACAGCATCCTGGATGTCAGCAAAAAAAGTATCGATTCAATATTCGACAGTCCGAACTCGGAAAGCGACGTACTTCCGGTGCTCAACGGAGAGTTGGCCTACACCTTCGGTTCGACCCGCACCCAGATTTATATCGGCAATTCCTTCGAAGATTTCATTCGCTTTGAGTCGGCCAGTCTGGCCGGCCTGCGGCAGGAACTGGGGGATAAAAGCATATTGGCTATCAGTTACGTTTTCTCCGGAATCGCTACGGAGGTCTGGGAGGATCCGTACGTTCAGGGACAGGAAAGAATAAAAACCGACCGCGACATCTCGGGCCTGCGCTTGGGCTACGACAAAATCCTGGGAACGGATTTCGAACTCGAATTCACCTGGCGGAGCATTGATTTGGACGATGAACGCAGCGGTCGGACGCAGCTGGTACCCGGCGGGACGCTTACGTCGGCTGAAGCCGGGCTGATGAACCGGAATGGGGACAGTTATGAGATTGAAGTTCTATACCCGTTTCGATTCGAGCAGGACAAGCACATTCTTGCACCGGCCCTCACCTATACCCGATTTAACCTGGACGGCGATGCCATGGCCAACGATCGCTACCAGGCTCAGGTGACCTATTTTTATACCGGGGACGTGTTCGACGTGGCGGCCAACCTGCTGTATACCTTCGCCGATTACGACGAGACCAACCCGATTTACCAGGAAAAACGCGAAGACGACACTTACGGTGGCTCGCTGGCTTTATTCTATAAAAACCTGTTCGACGTTCAAAAGCTGAGCTTGGTTGGAACCATTGCTGGGTTCAAAAGTGACGCCAATATCGATTTTTACGACACCTCGGTCAGCTTATTCACCCTTTCATTCTTATACCGGTTCTGAACCAGAGATGAAACGGGTACAGAAGCATTCCTATAGCTGAAGCCAGCACTCAAGCATTGTGATATGAAACTTCCGTATGTCTGACGCCGTAATTTTTCAAGACTACCATGAACTAGGGAAGCAGTAAAAAGGGGCCGCATGAAACATGCGGCCCCCGGGGCTTCCGTTCTGAATGTTTCGCTGCGCTATGGCCTCGCCGCTTCCCCCATCGCAAGCCCCAGCTCCAGGGCCTGTTTGTTCAGGTCGATGAATCCCTTGGGAATGCGGGCCGTGAGGGCCTTCATGACAGCATCCGGGGAGATGACATCGGTCAGGCCGATGACGGCCCCAAGCATGCAGATATTGAAGACGATGGGCTTGCCGATCTCGTCCATCACGGTCCGGTACATGGGCAGTTGGATCTGCCGGGCGTCGACCTTGGCGTGCATCTTGACAAACCGGGTGTCGGTCAGCAGGATGCCCCCGGGCCGGATGATCGGGTTGAACTTGTTGTAGGACTCCTGGGTCAGGCAGACGAGGACGTTGGGCTGCGTCACTTTGGGATATCGGATGGGAGAATCGGAGATGATGATATCCGACCGTGTAGCGCCCCCCCGGGCCTCGGGGCCATAGGCCTGGGCCTGGGTGGCGATGAGGTCCTCGTGGAGCACGGCCGCCTCGGCCAGGATGATGGCCGCCGTGATCACCCCCTGGCCGCCCGAGCCTGAAAATACGAGTCTGAGTCTTTCCATTAGGACCGCCCTCCCGTTGCTCTTTTGATCACATTTTCGTATTCGGCGCAGTACTCCTGCTTCTCCTCCTGGACGAAGATGCCCCGCTCGATCAGGTCCGGGTTCTCCTGCTTTGCCTTGGAGCCGATGGGCGTGGTGTTGTCCCGGAACCACTCCATCATCTCGGCGGCCCCGCCCATCTTGTTCTTCCTGCCGAAATAGGTGGGGCACTGGGTCAGGATCTCCACGACGGAGAAGCCGTCGTGGACGATGGCCGACTTGAGAATGTCGGTCATCTGCCGGGCGTGGAAGGTGGTGGTCCGGGCCACGAAGGAGGCGCCGGCGGCCTTGGCGAGCTGGACCACGTCAAAGTCGTGATCGATGTTGGCGTAGGGGGCGGTGGTCGCCGCCGTGCCGTAGCCGGAAAGCGGCGAATACTGGCCGCCGGTCATGCCGTAGATCCGGTTGTTCATGACGATGGCCGTCATGGCGATGTTGCGCCGGGCCGCGTGGATGAAGTGGTTGCCGCCGATGGCCAGGGCGTCGCCGTCGCCCATGGGCACGATGACGTTGAGCTCTGGCTTGCTCATCTTGACCCCCGTGGCGAAGGCGAGGGCCCGGCCGTGGAGGGTGTGGAGCGAGTGGAAGTCGACGTAGCCCGAGATCCGGGAGGAGCAGCCGATGCCCGAAACCATGACGATCTCGTTCTTGCTCATGCCGAGCTGCTCCACGCCCCTCAGGAGGCTGTTCAGAACGATGCCGTGGCCGCAGCCCGGGCACCACATGTGCGGAAAAAAGCGTTCGCGGATATAGTCTTTGACCGCCATGGCTTACACCCCCTTTCCCTGGATGAGTCGCAGGATGTTCTTGATGTCGGTGGGCGTGATGAAGACGCCGTCGATCCGGTTGGCCAGAACCACCCGCTCGGGGTCCTTTACGGCGCGCTTGACCGCCCGGGTGATCTGCCCCATGTTCATCTCCACGACAATGATGTTGCGGGCGTAGGCGCACTTCTCTTCGACCAGGCCGTAGGGGAAGGGCCAGAGGCTCTGGAGCTCCAGAAGGCCGAGCCGTTCGCCCCGGGCCCGCTGGTGCTCGACCACGTGGAGGGCGGAGCGCGCCGAAGAACCATAGGAGATCAGTACGGTCCGGGCATCCTCTAGGTAGTACTCCTTGTGCCGGGTGATGTTCCCAACGTTGTTCTTGATCTTGTCGGTCAGGTGCCGGAGCAGGCCGTGGACGACGCCGGGATTGGACGAGGGAAAGCCCCACATGTCGTGGGCCAGGCCCGTGACGTTGTATCGGTGTTCGCTGCCGAAGTCGGACATGGGCAGGCGCCCGTCCTCCCGGGGCAGGTAGGGGTGGTAGTCGATCCCGGCCCTGACCGAGGTGCGGAGGCGGTCCACCACCGGGATGGCTTCCGGCCCGGGGATCTCGAGCCGCTCCCGCATGTGGCCGATCACCTCGTCCAAGAGAAGGATGACCGGGGTCCGGTAGGTTTCGGCCATATTGAAGGCGTGGACCGTCATCTCGAAGACGTCCTGGTGGTTGGAGGCGGTGAGGGCGATAATGGCGTGGTCGCCGTGGACCCCCCACCGCGCCTGGTAGACGTCGCTCTGGCTCGGGCTGGTGGGCAGGCCGGTCGAGGGGCCGCCCCGCATGACGTTGACGATGACGCAGGGAATCTCGGCCATGATGGCGTATCCGAGGCCCTCCTGCATCAGGGAGAAGCCCGGCCCGCTGGTGGCGGTCATGGCCTTGTGTCCGGTCAGCGATGCACCGACGATGGCGCAGATGGAAGAGATCTCGTCTTCCATCTGGATGAACCGGCGGCCCAGCTTTGGCAGGCGCACCGCCATATGCTCGGCGATCTCCGTGGAAGGGGTGATGGGATATCCCGCGTAAAACTCCAGGCCCGCATAGAGGGCGGCTTCCACACAGGCCTCGTTGCCTTGGACAAATTTGATGTTGTCGTTCATCTTGATTCGGAAGCCTCCTCTTGTTCCGCTTCAACGCGGACCTCAATGGCTAGGTCCGGGCATCGCAGCTCGCACAGCATGCAGCAGATGCAGTCCTGGGGACGCGCTGCGACCACCTTGTCCTGTTCGTCGAGCTCCAGCACGTCCTTGGGACAAAAATGGACGCAGATGCCGCATCCCTTGCACCACTCCCGGTTGATGAGATGTTCCTTGAGTTTTTTCTTCGGCATGGGGTTTCCTGTTCAGGGGTTGATGTTTTCGGCCTGGTGCAGGCCGTTCGCGCTTGGGTGGTCATTAGTGATATTGCGGAGCAATGTCAAGGAAAAGCAGGTTGGATTTTATTCTTTTGAAATGAAACATTGCATATATTCTGAATCAATAAAACCAAACAATTTTGATTCATTTATAACCATTTGTAAAAACATATATATTAGTTTTTAGATGAATCGTTTCATCAGCTCATCCACCACATCGCTGACATTGTCCGGCGTAATCCCATTCTTTTGACATATTTTCTCTACTTTTTTCATGCGATGGGGGGAGGCCATGTCGTCCAGCCGGTGGAACAGGCCGAGCCGACGCCCGACCAGGTAGCGGGTCTGGTCTTCGGGGGGGAGGTCGAGGAATCGCTGGAGGATCGAAACCATATGCGTCTTGTCGTCGGGCAGGACGCCGTCGATCTCCTGGAAGAGGTTGAGGATATGATCACTCTTCACCGTGCTGGTGATGCCGTCGAGGTGCTGGATAAAGGTCAGGATTTCTGCTGCCGTTTCGATATCGTTCAGCTTTTCGAATGCGCCGGTGCTGTATTCCTCAAAAAGCGGCACCCGGTTGGGGATGGCCAGGGTTCGGAGACGGATGAAGTCCGGGTTGATCCGGTTGAGGGCGTCGGCGGTTTCGGTGGCATGCTCCCGGGAAAGCGCCCGCCCGCCCAGCCCCGGCATGACGTATTCCGACAGCGCCATCCCCGCTGCCCGAACCTTGCGCCCGGCGGTCACATGCATGGCCTTGGTCGTTCCCTTCCGGGTGGCCTTCAGCACCCGGTCCGATCCCGATTCAAGGCCGATGTGGATCCGGTTGAGGCCGGAGCGGCGGAAGGCGGCGAGGTCCGCGTCGCTGATGCGGGCAATGGTGTGGGAGCGGGCATACGAGGTGATCCGCTCCACCCATGGAAACCGTTCCATCAGGCGGCGGAGGATCTGGAGAAGGTCCTGGGGTTTGACAATGAGACTGTTGGCGTCCTGCAGAAAGATGCTGCGGCGGCCGCTGGAATGCCAGCGAAGTGCCGCATGAAACGCACCGTCCTCGCCGGGGTCGACCCGGGGCGATACCTCCCGGGCCATGGCCTGGGTGAGGCGCTTGTCTTCACCAGCGGCGTCCGAGAGCATCGAGACGTATTTGTGGACGGTGTCGATGTCGCGAAGAACGTGCTCCACCGGCCGCAGGGAGAAGCGCCGGCCCTTGTATACCGGACAGAAGGTGCAGAAATTCCACGGGCAGTTGCGGGTAACGCGGATCAGCAGGCTGTCGGCCTCGCTGGGGGGCCGGATGGGGCCCTGCTCGAATCCGCCATAGGGTGGCGTCTGTTTATCGCTTCGGGGCATGGTGATCTCCTTCTCTGTGTCGATGGATGCGTCTGGCGGACGCCGCCAAACCGTACAGAAACTAATTCAGAAACCGGAATGGATCAAGCGGGGGGGCGGCTGCGGGCGAAATCTCTTTGACAATATGCGGCCTATGGCATATGTCCACACCAACCCAAACGGAGATGAAGATTGTGAAAAAATTCATTTGCACCATCATAATTCTGACGGGCCTTGCCCTGGCATGTGCTGGGGCGGCGGGCATCTACTGGACCGCCGATTTCATGAACTATGCCCGGCGTGCGGAGACGGACCCGGATGCGTCCTGGGAAACGGTCGTCGATCTTCCTTCGGGGACCGGGTTTTCCGAGGCCCTAGGAACACTCGCTTCCACCGGCGTGGTGCAGGACACGGGGCGCTTCCGGCTCCTTGCCCGCATCCTGGGATACGATCGGCGCATTCAGGCCGGGGAATATCTCTTTACCTCCGCCATGACCCCTTTGGAGATTCTCCAGCGGCTGGTGCGGGGGAAGGTCCGGCTTTACGGCCTGACAATTCCCGAAGGCCTGAATCTCCGGGAGATCGCCGCGCTGGTGGCGGATCAGGGGTTCGGCGACCAGCAGGGCTTTCTCGCAAGTGCGATGTCGCCGGAATATGCCGAGGAGAGGGGAATCCAGGCCGCCAGCCTCGAAGGATACCTCTTTCCCGACACCTATTCCTTTCCCCGCGGCACCGAGGTGGACCGGATCATCCAGGCGATGCTCGACCAATTCGACGCCGTCTTTACCCCGCTGTGGGCGGCCGGGAGGGGGCAGATGAACCTGTCGCGCCACGAGGTGGTGACGCTGGCCTCGATCATCGAGAAGGAGACCGGGGCGCCCGAAGAACGGCCGCGGATCGCATCGGTCTTCCACAACCGGCTCGCCCGGGGGATGCGGCTGCAGAGCGATCCTACGGTGATCTACGACGCCAAGGACTATGACGGCAACCTCACCCGGGCGCACCTCGACGCACCGACGCCCTATAACACCTACCGGATCGCAGGGCTGCCGCCGGGCCCCATCGCCAGCCCCGGCCGGGCCGCCCTCGAGGCCGCCCTCTTTCCCGAAGAGACGGACTACCTCTATTTTGTCGCCCGCGGCGACGGCACCCATCAGTTTTCAACGACCCTGGAGGAGCACAACCGTGCGGTCCGACGCTATCAACTCGGCGGAGGCGACCGATGAACGCGGGAAGCCTCACCCCTTCCCAGATGGCCGGCCAGCGGCTGATGGTCGGGTTTGACGGAACAGCCTTCAACAGCGATCTCCAGTGGCTTGTCACGGATCTCCAGGTCGGGGGGCTCATCCTCTTTTCGCGGAACATCGAAGCGCCGGCCCAGGTCGCGGAACTCTGCCGGTCGGCGCAGGAATGCGCCGCCGACTGCGGGCAGCCGCCCCTTTTCATCGGCATCGACCAGGAGGGGGGGCAGGTGGCGCGCCTGAAGAAGCCGTTTACGGAGTTCCCCGGCAACCCGGCCATGGCCGGCGAAGCGGATGCGGACCATTTTGCCGCCGTGACGGCGGCCGAGCTCCGGCAGGTGGGCATCAATATGAATATGGCGCCGGTGCTCGACGTTGCGCCCCGGGGTTTCGGCAGCATCATGGAAAGCCGCGCCTTCGGCGGAGACCCGGAACGGGTATCCCGGTTGGGGTGCCGCGTCATCGCGGGGCTGCAGGCCGGCGGGGTCCTCTCCGTGGCCAAGCACTTTCCCGGCATCGGGCGGACGATCCTGGATTCCCACGTCGATCTGCCGGTGGTGGATCTCGAGATGGCGGACCTCGACGCCATGGAGCTGCCCCCGTTTCGGGCGGCGCTTGATGCAGGCGTCGCCGGCGTCATGCTCTCCCATATCCTCTATCGCAGCATCGATCCCGACTGGCCTGCGAGCCTCTCCATCGCCATCGCAAGGGACCTCCTGCGCGGTCGGATGGGATATGAGGGGCTCGTGCTGACCGACGACCTGGACATGGGCGCCGTGAACGACCGTTTCGGGATCGATGCCATGGTCCGGCAGATTCTCCGTGCCGAGATCGACATCATGCTGATCTGCCACAAAGGACCCAACATCGGGCGGGCGCACGAGATCCTCGTGGCGGAAATCGAGGGGGGCGGCCAGGTGACGGCGGCGTCGGCAGCCGCCTGCCGCCGCATTCTGAAGCGGAAGGCGGCCCTGTGACCTTCGGCGTCGCAGCATCCCCAATCAGGCGCGGCAGCGAACGACGATGACGGCATGACGGTGGCCGACATGACCGAAGCCGTCCACTACCTCTGGTCCCGTCTTCCGCTGATCCTGATGTTTGGAAACGGTTATCTGATCTATCGCCTTCTCGTCGTCACCGGCCTGACGGAGCATTTTGTTGCGGCAGCCCTCGGCCGGAGCGGCGGGGATATACGCCGACTCTACCTCTA
>CAJXSB010000198.1 GCA_913060435.1 uncultured Desulfococcus sp. | reverse complement strand
CAAACAGTGGCGACTGGCATACGGTGAGGGGGAAAATCCCGATTACTGGTACGAATACCGCTCGGGTCGCCCCCCGCTCCAGGAATCGCCCACTCCAGACGAGGCTGCCCGGATATCGGAATTCTGCAGAGACCACATGACGTGCAGGGATGGCATCCCTTTTGTTGTCGGCAAGAAATTCAGGATCACGGCGGAGGATCTCGCCGGCAACCGGCGCACCGTCGTGTCCGATTATTCGGACGAAGTGCTGTTCCTGGCGGGTTGGCGCATCCCCGAAGAGTTAAGGATCCATTATAACGGGGAGCCTGTTTACCATATCCTGATGTCGGATGTGCCGACAGAAGGGAAATTCTGCGACGAAGAGAGCGGCGTCCGGAACCGGGTCCCTTCCGAATTGGCGGCGCCGGGAGCCCATACCCTCGTCGGGTTTCATACCCTGCGGGAGCCGATCACATCCCTGATAGTACAGCATGGGGTGCTGGCCGATCCGCACGTCACAACATCGGGGCCGCTGGAGAACCTGACGTGGCTGGACGGACCGGAAGGCGCCTGCACCATTCCCTCGAGCGGCTCGTTCGACATTGAGTGGGAGAGCCGCAACCCGATCAGCGAAAAGCCAGTGATTGCCCTGCGGCTCAAAGCGGTCGTCGCCTCGGGAGAAACCCGCTACTCCTTTCCGGTCATTGTGGCGGACCTCTTCAACATCGCCCCGTGCGTGAAGATGGACTGGTCTCGTCTGCCGGCAGAATACCCCGATCCTTCGAATGATTTTGACGGTTACTGTGAGAACAGCCCCCTGGTTCCCCAAGACCAGCGAACGCTCGTCTTCAAGTGGAGAACACCGGAGGAGGATGGTGGGGCATGGCGGGAATACCTGACCTACGATGCGGATGCGGGGGATCTCCTGCCGGTAGGGATCTTTCCGATCCCGCGGCCCCCGCAGGACGTGCTGCCGCCTGTCTTCGAGATCATGATGCATTCGGAAGTGCGTTCGGCCGGCGGCGGCGTCTACGAGTGCAGCGTGGTGAGCCGAATCGACTGCGGCGATCCCGAAATCATGGTTCAGTACCCCAAGGCCCGGACATGTGGCGGCATATCACCGGGTATGGCGGATGTGAGCGGCAGCCGCTCTCCCGGATCGGATGCCGTAAGTGCCAGGTATTTCGGCCTGGATCCTGACGCGCTCAAAACCGTCAGCCTGTTCCTCGTGGATGATCCGGAGGTCCGCCTCCTGCGTCAGCTCGACTTTGCAGATCAGCGGGCCGAGACCCTCCGCATCGATACCGGCGGCCTGCCGGAGGGGACCCATCACATCCGCGCGGTCTTCGATCTGGCTTCTGCCGACGGCACCCACCAGGAGGCGGCCGAGGCCGAGATGATCGTCGACCGGACACCCCCCGAAGCCCGGATTACGTTTCCAAACGAGGCGGCCCGTTTCTGCCCCCGGTGGATTTCTGAATCGACGGGCAACGGATGGTATGCCGTCGATATCGAAGGCTTGGCGGCCGACGATATACAGGTTCAGCGCTACGAGCTCTGGTACGGTGCCGGGCCGGATCCCGGTGCATGGCTGCCGGCGGAAACCCGCACCGATTCGTACTTTACCGTTGATGGCGGGGAGTATGCCGATCTGGTCCATCGCAGTGCCGACGCTTCCACAGCAGCCCAGATCGTCGGGAAAGGACCGAAGAGCGGACTGCTGGGCCGCTGGGATGTCTCGGGCCTTGACGGGGGGCAGGTCTATACGCTCATGCTCAAGGTGGTGGACATGACCGGCAACGTGCACTGCCACCGGTCCACCTTCATGATGGACAACCAGATTCAGATGAAAGCATCCTGCAGCACCCGGCTCTTTTCGCCCAACGGCGATGGTGTTTTTGACACGGTGGAGATCGGCTGGGAGATCCCTGAGCCAACAGCGGTCGACGTGCAGGTGCGACAAGGCGATGAGACGGTCAGAACCGTGATTTCGGGGGCGGCTCACAACGGCGGTGCCGGCAGCGCGGTATGGGACGGCATGGACGATGCCGGTGTCGTGGTTCCGGACGGAGTCTATACCCTTCTTGTCTCGGCGGTGGATGCCTGTGGCAACACGGTCGAGCGGTCCGTTTCAGGGGTGGCGGTCGACAATGCTCCGCCGCAGCTCGATATCCGGAGCCCCCGGCCGGGTGGAGAGATCGGTGCCGTCGTCGAAGTCGTGGGGACCGCCAGCGATCCTCATTTTTCCAGTTTCCAGTTGATCGAGGCGGAGACCGGTGAACGTATCGGCGGCGGGGAGCAGCCGCCTGAGGACGGCATCATGGGGCGGTGGCATACCTTTGGCAAAGAGGGCTTCAGGACGCTGGTGCTCAGCGCGGTGGACGCCGTCGGCAACACCGCCGAGGTCGAGGTCGTCATCGATATCACCCAACGGCGGGATCTCGTCACTCGTCTTTCTGCAACCCCCAATGTTTTTTCTCCCAATGGCGACGAGCAGGTCGACATGGCCGACATCCGCTACACCCTCGCGGAACCCTGTGACATCTCTATCGATGTCTTTCGCCGTGGTGTTTCCGTGCGACAGTTTACGGCCCAGGCCGCGGCGCCAGGGGACCATGCATTGGTCTGGGATGGGAAGGGGCTGGATGGAAATACAGCCGCCGACGGCGAATACCGTCTGCTCCTGACAGCCCGGCTGGTCTCGGACACAACGGTCATGCAGCAGGAAAGCGTCACGCTGGTCCTGGATACGACATCACCAGCCATCAACTTGGCATATCCGAAAAACAAGACGGTTACGCGGGATGCCTCACTACTGGTCAAAGGCGACATCACCGACCTCAATCTTGGCGGCTACACGATATCCATCATGGCCGACAGCGGTGCGAGCCTTGCCGCATCCGGCACCCAGAGCCGGACGGGCTATGTCTTTTCCGCCCTCGACCATCTGCCCGACGGCACCTACACCCTGGCCGCGGAAGCGTGGGATTTGGGCGGCAACAGCACCCGCAACACCCGCGTCTTCACCGTGGATCGGACGCCGCCGTCGGTTCAGTTGATCGAGCCGACGGGCGTCGCGGTATACGGCGGCCTGCGCGAGGCGGTGGATATCCTGGGCGCCGTTAAGGAGGCCAACCTGGAGGCTTGGGAGATCCGCTACCGCGGAAGCGCCGCCGACGAGCCCTGGAAAGTCCTTTTCACCGGCGATGCGCCGACGCTAGGACCCATGCGCTGGGGTCTTAATGCCATCGGGGAGGCCGCAGTCCCGGACGGGAGCTACATCATCTCCCTGTTTGCAGCGGACCGTGCCGGATGGACCGCAGAGGCTCGGGCAGAGATCATCATCGACAATACCCCGCCCGAGGTGAAGATTTTCCCGTTCGGAGACAACGGATATCTCCGGACGTCTTCAGACATTCGCGGAACAGTGGTGGAGCCGAATCTCCATGCATTCCGTACGGCGTACGCCCCGGGAGCCTGCAGCGAGGCGTACAAATGGGTCACCATCAAGACTGATCCCCGCAGCATCGGCAGCGGTGTCCTCGGCGCGCTGTCGGTCCTGCCGCCCGATGGGGCCTACTGTCTTCGGGTGACGGCCGAGGATGCGGCCGGCAACACTGCATGGGCGGATCAGGGCTTCATGGTCGACACCCGTCCGCCGCAGCCGCCGCTGCTTTCCGGGAAGCTCGAGAGCGGAACTGACGCCAGCCTCGCGTGGGATTCGAATCCCGAGCCGGACGTGGCCGGCTACCGGCTCTACCGCGACCAGCGGAACCTTCATCCGGAGACACTCCTGAACAATGGCGGCTGGAGCGATGCCGGGCTGGAAGAGGGCATCTATGTATACACCCTCACCGCTGTCGATCATGCCGGATGGGAGAGCGCTCATTCGGCGCCGATTCGGCTTTCGGTGGATCGTACCCCGCCCGAGGTGCGCATCCGAGTGCCTGGCAACGGCGCCACTGTCGGCGGCATCGTCGACGTGAAAGGAACGGCGTTCAGCACCGATGATTTTCAATTGTACCGGCTCTTTATCGGAGCGGGCAAGGAGGCGACCCGTGCCATGCTGCGCTTTACCTCGCCGGTGCCCGCCGCCTTTGACACCCTATATTCATGGGATACTCTGGGGCTGGCCGAGGGTGAATATGTCCTTCGCCTCGAGGCCGAAGACACGGCCGGCAATATCGGCGCCCATGAGATTCATGTCTGCCTCGACAACACTCCGCCGGCGGCCCCGGTGTTGATTTCGGCCGCTGCGACAGGAGCGGATGTCGACCTTGCCTGGCAGGCCAACACCGAAGCAGACCTGGCCGGTTATCTTCTTTATCGCAACGGCCGCATCGCCACCGTTGAAGGGACGGTGATCGGAGACCTGCGACCTTATCTGGTCGGGAATACGGCGTATCACGATGGTGGACTGCCCGACGGCACCTACGTCTATTTTCTCGTGGCCATGGATGCGGCCGGCAATCTGAGTGATCCATCCGAAGCCTTCACGGTTGCGGTTGACACCCGGGCCCCGCAAGCCAGGATCATCCGACCGGCGGAGGGCGCCTTATTCCAGGAGACCCTCGCCATCGAGGCGGCATCCGAGGATCTCGATATTGCTGAACTCCGTTTTCAGTATCGGCATCATTCCGGAGACGCCTGGACCGATATCGGCACCCACCTGTCGGCAGCGCCGTACACTACTCGTTTCGACCCGGCAGCAGCCGGCATTGCATTCGGCAGCCTCCGGTTCCGGGCGGTGGCCACGGACCTGGGCGGGCGGACGGACCCGTCGCCCATGGAGGTCACGGCGACCTATACCGATCTGGATGCACCCGATGCACCGGCAGGTCTTTCCGCTGTGGTTACGGGCGGCGATGTCGCCCTCGCCTGGACCGTCGCCAGCGACGGCGATACGGCAGGATATCATGTCTACCAGACCACTGGGGATCAGCGGACCCGGGTGAACAAAGACATTGTCGTGGACGCCGTCTTTGACCTGGTGGGGCGGACGGATGGCACCTATGTTTTCGACGTAACGGCCGTGGATGTCTACGGCAACGAAAGCGCTCCCTCGGAAACGGTTTCCGCCCTGGTTTTTACCCCCTGGCTGGCGCAGCCCTACACCCCGACCGAACAGGCACAGATCGAAGTTCGCGGCGGCAGTGTTGCGGCCCAGGGTCAGGCGGTAGCCGAGCTGTTTCGTGAAGGGGTGGAAGGAAAGGTCTCCCTTGGCACGGTGCAATGCAGCCCGGATGGTGCGTTCATCTTTTCCGTGATGCTGTTGCCGGGCGAGAACCAACTGACGGTGACGGTCCGGCATGACGTATGCCACACCAGCCGGGAATCCAAAGGGGTGGTGGTGGCGGTCGACGCTGCCCCGCCGGCACCCACCGGACTTGCGGCCGCGCCGGAGGGCGACCGGTGCCGCCTCACCTGGGACGCCAGTCCGGCAACGGATGTCATTGGATACCACGTCTACCGCAACGGCGTGAAGCTCACCACCGATGCGCCTGTCACCGACGGGACCGCTGCGGCCTCCTACAGCTACCGACCCGGATGTGCCTTTGACGGGGATGCCGCCACCTACTGGCAGTGTTATTCGGGCCCGGCCTGGTGGGAACTCGCGTGGAGTACTCCCCGAATGATCCGGCGGATGGAAATCGCGTGGCTCCTGGAGGAGGAACTCGTTGCCGGAAAGGATTATGAAATTCAGGTATGGACCGGACATCATTGGATTCCCCGGGTGACGGTGAAGGACAACCAGGATCGGCTCAACACCATTGACATCTCTCCCGCCTATGTCACCGATCGGATTCGGATCGCCATTTTCACCCCGACAGCGGCCTCCTATCGCTTCGCCGGGATCAGCGAGGTTCGGGTCTGGGAAGCGCAGCCCATCGAGGCGTCCGCCATGACCGATCCGGACATTCCTGACGGCATTCACGAATATTCGGTTACGGCGGTGGACCGGCGGGGGTTCGAGAGCCCGCCTTCGGTGCCGGCATCCGCAGTGGTCGGCGATATCGTTCCACCCGGTGCGCCGGAAACGCTTTCCGCCCGGGCAGTTGGCAGCGACGTCCTGCTGTCGTGGGCAGCGTCTTCCGATGCTGCCGCATACCATGTTTACCGCCGGAGCGGAGAGGACTGGAACGTCGTCGCTGAGACATCCGAGGGCGAGTACCGGGATAAGGACCTCCCGAACAGGACCTATACCTACCGCGTTACGGCGGTGGATACCGTCGGCAATGAAAGCCCTCCTTCCAACACGGCGGAGGCGACAGTGGCCGTCGCGGCACCGTCGACTCCCATGCAGCTTGATGTTGCCGTCGTTGCCGCGGGCCAGGCCCTCGACATCTGCTGGTCCGCCCCGGAGAAGGAACCTGCCGGCTACCGGCTCTACCGGAGCACTGTCCCCGATGCCGGGTTTTTGCCGGTCGACGAATCCCCCATCACCGGCACCTGCTATCGGGACGAGCCCCTGGTCAATGACATCCGCGTTTTTTACAAGGTCGTTGCCCTGGACAAGGTCGGAAACGAGAGCGCTTTTTCGGCTGCTGCCGCCGCCGCTCCGCATGACGGTGTTGCGCCGCCGGCGCCGAGCCTATTTGCCCCCACGGTTCCGGGCCGCCCGTTCGAGAGCCCGACCGACGCTGTCGCCGTCTCGGGCTGGGCCGAACCCTCGGCCGTCGTGCGCCTCATGAAGGGGGATGAATGGCTCGGCACTGTCCGGGCATCCGGGGAAGAGGTGCTCTCGGTATCTGTCATCGACGCGTTCAACGTCTGGAAGACGGTGCCGTCACCGGACGGCCGTGCGGTCGCAATGCTCTTCGGCGGCATGTCCCCCCTGACCGTCATTCAGGATACCGATACCGGCGGTGTCACCCGGGTGACGAGTGGGTCCGGGACACCGGTCTGGTCCCCGGACAGCCGGAGGATCGCCTACACGATTCCGGATGAACTCCGGGCACGCCGCATCGCATGGTTCGACCGCGATACGGGGAAACGTTCCTTCCTGACCCAGGATGCCGGGGTAGCCGAATCGGATCCTTCCTGGTCGGCGGACGGCAGGAGGATCATCTTCATCAGCGAGCGGAGCGGGCAGAAGGAGGTCTGGATCGGGGGGCTGGCGTCGGGCGTCATGACCCGGGTTACCGAGGGTGCCGGTGACCCCCGACTCCCGATGCTTTCCCCGGATGGAGACCGGGTGGCCTACCTGAAAGGTACGAACCCTGCCAACCTCTTCGTGGTCGATGCCGGAGGCGGGTCGCCAATCCAGGTCGGCGGGGGCATCCCCGGGACCGAAGACGGACGCGAGATCTTTGGCTGGTGGCCCGGAGGCGATGCCCTCGGCTTTATTTCCATGTCGTCGGGTGCGCGCCGGATATTTCTGGCGGATCCGGCAACGGGGGCATCCGCAGCCCTGCCGGCGGATACCGGCGACGTGGAAAGCTTCCGCTGGTCTCCGGACGGAGAGCAGATCGTCTATGCCGGCAAGGAGTCTGGTGAAACGGAGATCCGGACCCTGCGGGCCGACGGCTCCGGCGATGCGAGGACGCTCTACCATGGGAATGCCCATGGCGTTGTCTCCCTTGACTGGACGCCTTCGGGGCGAATCCAGTTCTGCAGCGAACAGGAAGGTGCCTGCCATTTCATCCTTCCCGCAGGCTTTTTCACCATTCCAGGGGTGCTGCTGAACCCCGGCGGAAACGAGCTCCATGCCGTGGCCGTCGATGATGCCGGCAACGGGAGTGCTCCGTCTGCCGCCATATCCCTTCATCGCCCTGCGGCACCGCTGCCCGACCCGGCGGTGACGGCTGCGGATCTGGCGGTGAGCCCGCCGACGCCCATCGCCGGTGAGACGGTCGTCGCCAGCGCGGTCATCCGCAACCTTGGCCAGGTGCCGGTGGAGAATACGATGGTGAAGGTCTACATCTGGAATGCCTTGGGTGCGACCCAGCTTGTCCATGCCGAAACCCTCCCCGCCATCGGGCCGGGAGACGATAACATCGTTCGCTTCCACTGGGACAGTACGGGCAGGGACGGCGACAACACCCTGATCGTGACCCTGGACAGTGAAGGCAGGATCGAGGAGGCCAGTGAAGCAAACAACCTTTCCGCCATCGATTTCCACGTAGCTTCGAAGGAAGGCGTTGATTTGTCGCTGCGGATGCCCTTTGACCGCTATGGCGCCCATGAAACCCTGGATGCCGCCGTCGAGCTCTGGAACAGCGGATCCGGCGTGGACGGCGTTCTGGAAACATGGATCGAGGACGGGGACGGCACTTTGGTGGAACGACTGGCGGATGCGCCT
>CAJXSB010000197.1 GCA_913060435.1 uncultured Desulfococcus sp. | reverse complement strand
GGCCTGATGATCCACTTTG
Organism: uncultured Desulfococcus sp.; assembly: GCA_913060435.1. GTDB lineage: Bacteria > Desulfobacterota > Desulfobacteria > Desulfobacterales > Desulfococcaceae > Desulfococcus. The sequence continues at coordinate 8,267 of CAJXSB010000197.1, read as the reverse complement.
CCGAGACCCACGACAACAACCGGCTCGCGGCCCGGTCGACGGCCTTCGCCCGGATGCGGACGGCCCTGTGTGCGCTTTTTTCCCGGAACGGCGGCTTCGCCTTTGCCAACGGGGTGGAGTGGTTCGCCCGGGAGAAGATCCTGGTCCACGACGCGACGTCCCTCAACTGGGGCAGCCCGGAGAACCAGGTCTTCCGTATCCGGCGCCTCAACGGCCTCCTCAAGCACCATCCGGCATTTCACGACGAGGCGGCGGTCCGGATGATCCAGACCGGGGAGGGCAACGGCCTGGTGCTGTTTCGCCATCACGCGCCCACGGACCAGCGCCTCCTGGTCCTGGTCAACCTCGATGACGAGCGGCCCCAGACCCTTTTCTGGGAGCGCCGTCCGGAGATGGGGGAAAACCTCCGCGACCTCCTCTCCGGCCAGGTGGTCCAGGTCCGGGACGAGGGCGGCATCCAGCACCTCGAGCTCTCGCCGGGCCAGGTTCTCTGCCTCAGCGACGGCCCTTCGGGCATGTGGGTGGAGGACCCCTCCGTCACGCCCGACCGCATCTGGACACAGCGCTTCCGGGCCAAGGTCCTGGATGTCCACCGCGTCTACCACGGTACGGGGGACCTGGAGGACTTCGATCTGCAGGCGGCGGTGCACGAGCTCAAGCGGCGGCCCCTGGAGTTCTGCCGCGCAATGAACCCCGAGGGGGAGGACGCCCGGGTGATCTCCTGGCGGTGGTCCGAAGACCTCCGGAGGACCGTGATGATCCCGCCGGGGCACTTCCTTTTGGTGACGGCGGAGGCGCCGTTCCGCGCCGGAATGATCGAGGGGGGGCGGGTGCTGGCCCAGGAGGAGAGCCTTCCCCTGGGAAGCTTTGCGGACGAAGGCCGGGGCATGTGGTTCGTCCTCTTTTCCCCGGCGGCCGGAGCCGACTGCCATCGCAACGGCTTTTTGCGGCTGGCGATGCATGAAGCATCGGGCACGGTGCACCAGGAAGCCCCCCTCCTGTTCCTGGCGCGGCCCGAGATGCCCGCTGTCCAGCGGATGTTCCGGCGGGAGACGCTGCTTTCCCGGCCCCTGCTCTTCCTGGGGACCAACGGCCGCGGCGGGATGCTCCGGGCCCACGCCTCGTGGGGGCGGCTGGAGAGCCGATACGACGCCCTCCTGGCCGGGAACCTCAATCCCATCTACCCCGAAGACCGGTGGATCATGTTCACCCGGTGCCGGGCCTGGGTCGTCTACCAGGGGTTCTCCTACGAGATCGCCCTCGACTGCCTGGATGCCTTTTTCGTGGAGGAAGGGGAGCGGGCCTGGTGGCGATACCACATCCCGACAGGGCAGGGGGAGGATATTTCGCTTTCCATCGCCGCACGGATGATCCCGGGGGAGAACGCCGTCCACCTCTCCTTTTATCGGCACCCCGGGTGCGGGCAAGCCGGACGCCTCCCGGACGAGCGCCCCGTCCGCATTATCCTCCGGCCCGATATCGAGGACCGGAACTTCCACGAGACCACCAAGGCGTTTTCCGGGCCCGAGCACCAGTGGCCGGCTGCGGTTTCGGCCGGCGAGCGGGAATTCACCTTCGCCCCGGCGCCCGAACGGCGGCTGGTGGTCGAGATCTCCAGGGGCGCCTATGTCCCCGAGCCCGAGTGGCAGTACATGGTCCACCGGCCAAAGGAGGCCCAGCGGGGGCTGGACGCCGACTCGGATCTCTTCAGCCCCGGCTATTTCAAGGCGCCCCTGGCAGGCGGGGAATCCTTCGACCTCTTTGCCCAGATCCTCGGGGACGCGCGCCTGCCGGTCCCGGACGACGCCCCGGCAGCACCGGCGGATGGAGGGACGGGCCCAGCGGCGGCAGGAGAGGATGCGCCGGGGGCGGCAGGAGAAGATCCGCCGCCGGCGTCCGATTCGACGCCCCTCGAAGCCGGGCTGCAGCACGCGGTCGAGCGCTACATCGTCCGCCGGGGGGACTTCCACACGGTGATCGCGGGATATCCCTGGTTCCTCGACTGGGGGCGGGACACCCTCATCGCGGCCCGCGGCCTCATCGCTGCGGGAAAGATTCGCGAGACAAGGGAGATCCTGCTCCAGTTCGCCCGGTTCGAGCAGGACGGCACCCTGCCCAACATGATCCGGGGGGACGACGCCCGGAACCGGGACACCTCCGACGCACCCCTCTGGTTCTTCACGGCCTGTTCGGACCTGGCCGCCGCCGAGGGGGATGCCGCGTTTCTCGACACGGATGTGGACGGACGCACCATCCGGTCCATCCTCGGGTCCATGGCCCAGGCCATCGTCCAGGGCACCCCCAACGGCATCACCATGGACCCGGAGACCGGGCTGGTTTTCAGCCCCTCCCATTTTACCTGGATGGACACCAACCACCCGGCGGGCACCCCCAGGGAAGGCTACCCCATCGAGATCCAGGCCCTCTGGCACGCCGCCCTCGCTTTTCTGGGCCGGATCACCGGCGACGATGCAGCGGCGGAGTGGCGCAGGCTGGCCGGGCAGGTCGAGGAGCAGATCGTCCGGCGCTTTTTCCTGAAGGAAGAGGGATACCTGGCCGACTGCCTGCTGGCATCCCCCGGCGAATCCGCACGAGAGGCCCGGCCGGACGACGCCCTTCGGCCCAACCAGCTGTTCGCCCTTACCCTGGGGGCGGTCACGGATCCGACGGTCTGCCGCGGGGTCCTGGACGCTTGCGAACGCCTCCTGGTGCCCGGGGCCATCCGCAGCCTGGCGGACAAGCCCACGGCCTGCCCCCTGGAGATCATCCACCAGGGCCAGCAGCTGGGCGATCCCCACCACCCCTACTACGGCACCTACGGCGGCGATGAGGACACCTCCCGGAAGCCTGCCTACCACAATGGAACCGCCTGGACCTGGGTCTTCCCGTCCTTCTGCGAGGCCTGGGCAGCCCACTACGGCGCATCAGGCAGGGCCGCGGCCCGAGCCTGGCTCGCCAGCAGCACGCTGCTCATCAACGAGCACTGCACCGGCCACACCCCGGAGATTCTGGACGGCGACACCCCCCACCAGCAGCGCGGCTGTGACGCCCAGGCCTGGGGGGACACCGAGCTGCTGCGGGTATGGATGAAATTGGGATAGAGCGATGGGGAAAAGTGGTAAAGTTACTGACGCAACATATGTTAAGGACTATACGCTTTATCTTCGATTCTCTGATGGTTTAGATGGGGAAATTGATTTGGAGCATGAATTGGATGGAGAGATATTTAAGCCATTAAAAGATCTTTCCTATTTTAAAAATTTTATTGTTAACCAAGAACTTCATACACTCGTGTGGCCTAATGGGGCTGATTTCGCTCCAGAGTTCCTGTACGAGAAATTGAAAGTAATGGCACAATAATGGGGTGGGAGCGTTACCAGTTTCTAACTAAAAAAAATGAGGCTAAGGATGCAACAAACCTTATCGGTCATTATCCCGGCCCGCAATGAGGAGGAGAGCATCGGGGACGTGGTCGGAAAGATCCGTTCGCTGCACCCCGACTTCGAAATCATTGTCATCAATGACGGCTCGACGGACGAGACCGCTGCAAAGGCTCATGCCGCGGGTGCGACCGTCTACAGCCATCCTTACAACCTGGGCAACGGCGCTGCCGTTAAAAGCGGGATACGGCTGGGAAGCGGAGATATTTTCGTCTTCATGGATGGGGATGGGCAGCACGACCCGGAGGACATCGCATCCATGCTCGCGTTTTTCCCCGACTACGACATGGTGGTGGGTGCGCGCGGCATGGACGGGCAGGCCTCCTTTGAGCGGGCCGTGGGCAACAAGGTCTACAACTGGCTCGCCTCGTACGTGTCAAAGTTCAGGGTCGAGGACCTGACCTCGGGGTTTCGGGCCGTCAAATCCAACATTGCCAAAAGCTACATCTACCTCCTTCCCAACACCTACTCCTACCCCACCACCATAACCCTGGGCGTGCTCCGCGACGGGAGGAGCGTCCGTTACATGCCCATCAATATCCGGCAGCGGACCTCCGGCAAGAGCCGGATCAATATCGTCCGGGACGGGGTGCGCTTTTTCATGATCATAACCAAGATCTGCACCCTCTATTCGCCCATGCGGGTTTTCCTGCCGGTCAGCTTCGCCATGTTCGTCGGGGGGCTTGTCCGCTATATCTACTCTTTTGTGACCTCTGGCCGCTTTACGAACATGAGCGCGCTGCTCTTCATGACTTCGATTATTATTTTCATGATGGGCCTCGTCTCCGAGCAGATCTGCCAGATGCGCTTTGAGCGGCGCAGCAGTGATCGAGGTGTAAGTAAATTTAAGCCAAAACAATAGGATAAGATATATAAAAAAAGTTATTGACAAATCCAGCCGATCTGGTATGAGTAGGAAAACAACTCATTCAAGGAGCAGTTTTCTTGAACATCCTGTCCGGCCTGATATCCTCCAAGACGCGAATCAAACTGCTGGTGCGGTTTTTCCTGAACCCCCACAGCAGCTCTTATCTTCGCGAGCTCGCAAAAGAGTTTCACCTTTCCACGAATTCCGTCCGTGAAGAGCTGAACCAGCTCACCAGCGCGAACCTGCTGACATCGGAGAAAGACGGCCGGCAGATCCTCTACACCGCCAATCCGGATCACCCCCTGTTTCCAGAGCTCAAGTCCATGGTCGGCAAGGTGATCGGCCTCGACCGGATCATCGACAGCATCATCCACCGCCTGGGCAACCTCGAAAAGGCCTACCTCATCGACGACTATGCCGAAGGCAAGGACTCCGGCATAGTCGACCTGCTCCTGGTGGGCAATATCGATCCCTATCACTTGAGCGATCTGAGCAGGAAAACAGAACGGTATATCGAGCGGAAGATCCGGGCTTTGCTGATGAGTCGGGAAGAATATCAACAATTTGAAAAGAGCATCGAACAGCGGCCCCGGCTGTTGATCTGGGAATCGAACATTTCATCCGAAGCAATCGCAGCTTCTCCCCATTGAGGGCTGAAAATGTCAGCAGAAAAGGGTTCTTAGATGATGACAAGAAAAGATCACCGCGATGCATAAATGCCATCTTCCAAATCTGAATTACACCACTGACGCGAAGGTTGCGGTCATAGGGTCAGGGTATTGGGGAAAAAATCTGGTGAGAAACTATCACCAGCTGGGTGCTCTGGCGCTCATTTGTGATAAAAATGAGGATGTCCTGACCCAATTCAGAGAACAATATCCGGATGTCGGCACCTGCCTGGCATTAAATGACATCTTGTCAAATCCAGAGATCCAGGGGATGGTCATCGCCACGCCCGCCGAAACGCATTTCAGACTGGCCCAGGAAGCGCTGCTGGCCGGCAAGCACGTATATGTCGAAAAGCCGCTGGTACTGGAGGAGGAGGAGGCGATAGAGCTGATCGCGCTTGCCGGGAAGCAGAATCGCATCCTGATGGTCGGCCATCTGATGCAGTATCACCCTGTTTTTGTAAAGCTCAAGGAACTGGCCGCCTCGGGCGAGCTTGGCCGAATCAACTATATATACTCCAACCGACTGAATCTGGGGAAAATCCGAAGGGAGGAAAACATCCTCTGGTCCTTCGCCCCGCACGACATTTCCATGATCCTGTCCCTGGCAGGGGAAGCGCCGGAAACCGTTTCGGCCACCGGCGGGTATTATCTTCACCAGAAGATCGCCGATGTTACGAACACCCAGATGGAGTTCCCCTCCGGGCTTCAGGCCCACATCTTCGTCTCCTGGCTTCACCCCTTCAAGGAACAGAAGCTCGTGGTGGTGGGCGACAGGAAAATGGCCGTTTTCGACGACACCCAGCCATGGGACGATAAACTTCTGCTCTACGGCCACCAGATTCATTGGCAGAACAATATGCCAGTGCCCCAGAAGGCTGAGCACGAACGGCAGGCTATCCCCCAGGCCGAACCCCTCAAACTGGAATGCCTCCATTTCCTGGAATGCATCGAAACCGGCAAGCGCCCGGTAACCGATGGGTCCGAAGGCCTCCAGGTCCTCAGGATTCTGAAAACCGCTCAGAAATCTCTCGATGACGCCGGGTGTAAACTTCCGCTTGCCTCTGCCGGGCAGCCAGTTACTGCTGAAACCCTCTCTTCTTCCAATGCTTTCTTTGCACACGACACAGCTGTCATCGACGATAATGTTGAAATCGGCACTGGCACCAAGATATGGCACTTCTCCCACGTCCTTTCCGGCTCCAGGATCGGTGTAAACTGCAACATTGGCCAGAACGTGGTGATCGGGCCGGATGTCGACATTGGGAAAGGTTGCAAAATCCAGAACAATGTCTCCGTCTACAAAGGTGTGACTCTGGAAGACGGCGTCTTCTGTGGACCGTCCATGGTGTTCACAAACATCTACAACCCCCGGGCGGAGATACGGAAGATGGACCAGGTGCGGCCCACGCTGGTGAGGCGCGGCGCAACCCTGGGGGCCAATTGCACCATCGTATGCGGCACGACCATCGGCGAATATGCATTCGTCGGCGCAGGGGCCGTAGTGAACAAAAACATTCCGGATCATGCGCTGGTGGTGGGGAATCCGGGGAGGCGGATCGGGTGGGTGTGCAGATGCGGTGAGCGGCTGACGGAGGACTTGGAGTGCCTCTCCTGCGGCAAAGCGTATCAAAAAAAAGAGGATGTTCTGGTTCAATTCAGTTAGCACAAAATCTCATAATTTGGCTTTTCTTTATTTTTTTTACAGCCTTTTTGATCCATGACCAAACCGTCATCCAGTTTTTCAGGCAATGTTCTCAAACTGGTGTCCGGCAGCGTGCTGGCACAGGGATTGGGGGTGCTTGCTGCACCCATCGTTGCCCGGCTTTATGCACCGGAGGCATTTGGGATTGCATCTATCATCATCTCCATATCCGGCATTCTCGGTGTCGTGTCGTGCTTGAGATATGAGCTTGCCATTATGCTTCCCGAAACCGATGAAGAGGCGGCGAATCTGCTTGTACTCTGCCTATGCTTTGTCGTTGCAACAACAGCGCTCAGTGTTCTTGTTCTCTTTTTTTGTGGAAAATACATCGCACAAACCATCAATGCTCCTGAAATGAATAAATACTTATGGTTTGTTCCAATATCAGTGTTTTTCAGCGGGATATCCTTGGCTTTGAGTTACTGGAATTCCCGGACCAAGCACTTTGGTCGACTATCTATTGCCCGCATCACCACTTCGGCTGCAACGCAAATGTCGAAATTGGGCACGGGCGTTGCCGGCTATGTCAGCGCGGGAGTGCTGATAATGTCAGGCATTGCAGGTCAGGTTGTCTCGACAACGCTTTTAGGCTGGCTCCTTTGGAAAAATGACGGACATCTTTTTAAGGGGGACATTACAAAAAAAAGGATGATTGAAGGCTTTAAGCGCCATAAAAATTTCCCCTTGTTCGGCACCTGGTCTGCTTTGCTGAATTCGGCTTCCAGGCAGTTGCCACCCCTGCTACTTGCATTCTATTTTTCACCCGAGATCGTTGGATTTTATGCACTTGGACGGAATGTTCTAAGTTTGCCGATGACCCTGGTGGGGGGTGCGGTTTCCCAGGTTTTCTTCCAAAAAGCTTCGGAAGCAAACCGTCAGGCCGGAAAACTTCCGCAGATTGTGGAGGACGTCTTCAAGCGTTTATGTTCTCTTGGTCTTTTCCCGGTATTGCTTCTCACGCTTATTGGAAAAGATCTGTTTGTTGTCGTTTTTGGCGAACGATGGGCCGAAGCCGGCGTTTATATGCAGATTCTTGGCATATGGATTTTCTTTGTTTTCATATCCTCGCCCATTAGCACCCTTTTCAGCATCCTTGAAAAACAACGCTGTGGCTTAGTGTTTAATATCGGCCTATTTTCCAGCAGGGTGCTCTCCCTGTGTGTGGGGGGCTGGCTTGGTGATGCCCGTTTTGCCGTGATCCTTTTCTCTTCAACGGGCACCATCGCTTATTCGATTTTAGTCTTTTGGATCATGTCTTGCGCAAAAGTCAGGATGCTTCAAGTCTTGAAGGTTTTTGGAAAAAACATTGTCATGGCTGCCCCTGCAATAATTATGATCGCTGTTTGCAAGTTGATTTTTGACTTTACACCGTTTTGGGTATTAACCGCCGGTATAATTTGCGGCATTTTTTATTCTGTCATTATTATAGAACAGGATAAAGAGCTTAAGAAGCCGATTATGATATGGGCAAGAAATCTGTTTGGTCGATGTTAACCAACCCTTTGAATACTCTCTAATTATAGTATTAATAATTTAAATAGAATAGGTTTCTCCTATGGATTTTCGCTATAGTAAAGAAATTGTCA
>CAJXSB010000196.1 GCA_913060435.1 uncultured Desulfococcus sp. | reverse complement strand
TGGACACGCCGGCGGACGGACAGGCCGACATTCAATGCCTCTTCGTCAACCTCGACATCCAAAACGGCATCGTCGACGTCTCCCCCCTGGTCATGAAGACCCCCAAGACGACCGTTTTCGGCACCGGCGACATCAATCTGAAGACGGAACGGCTCAACCTCTCGGTCAGCAGCGAGCCCACCCGGGGCACGGCCGTGATCCGGTTCGGGCTGGGGCAGCTGGCCAAGATGTTCAAGCTGACCGGCACCCTGGCGAAGCCGTCGCTCGGCATCGACCCCGTGGAAAGCGCCGTCATCCTGACCAAGATGTTCGGTGGAACCACCCTGGCCGGCACGACCATGGCCGCCAGGAGCCTCCTGGGCAGCAGAGACATGAAAGACAACCCATGCCTGCAGATGACCGAAGCCGCCGGCACGGAGGCCGCAAGCGGGAAGGAGGATGACAAGCCCCCGGCCCCCCTGAAGGATGCCGTCAAAGATGCGGGCAAATCAATTCTCAATATCTTCAAGAAGCCTTAATCGCCAAACCCGCACCGGAGGCCGCCATGTCTCCGCCCGGCATCCGCCATCACGCCTGCCCGGTACGGCGCTGCCTCATGGGGCAGGGCGCTGTTCGAGTCAACCGGAATGCCCATCCCGTTCGCAGGCCATGTTCCGGTAGGTCTCGTAGACGTTCCGTGGCGGGACATAGCGCTCCGCCTCCGCTTTCTGCCGAAGGGAGATCGCCTCCGAAAAAAGCCGTTTCAGGATGCGGATCTCAACCCCGGACGCCGTTGCCGGAAATCCGGCCGGCAGGCGGTTCAGGTGGCGGGCCAGCTGCACATAAACGTCACTCATTACTGCTCCTCCTCTGCGTATCCTGTGCCGCACGGTTCGACGGCGCTATTCTTAACAGAACGCCCGCTGAATTGCCATCAATTCGATGGGGGCTTCGCCGGCACGGGGGCTGCACAGCCACCGCCGCCATCTGCGACGGCGGGCTCCCCGCCCAACATCCGTGTGCCCGGAAAACTTGAAAAACAGGCCCGCGAAGGGTATGCTCAACAACCATCTCCACTGCCGGAAGCCGTCTGCCCATGAATCTGCCCCCGGCGCCGGCAGGGGGGGATGGGGTGCCGGCCAGACAGAGAGACAGGTTCAGGAGGCGCCACGCAACGGGGGAAAGGGGCGCTGCAGCGCGACCCGTCAACAGAAGTGAGGCAACCATGAATTTCAGGGATCTCGGGCTGGAGCCGGCGCTGGTCGACGCCATGGACGAGCTGGGTTTTGACGCCCCCACAGCGATACAGGCGCAGGCCATCCCGGTGCTCCTCGGGGCCGATGGGGACGCGGTGGGGCTTGCCGAGACGGGAAGCGGAAAAACCGCTGCCTTCGGACTTCCGCTCCTCCAGCGGATCCATGCGGACATGGCCCGCCCCCAGGGGGTCGTGGTCTGCCCCACGCGGGAGCTGTGCCGCCAGATCACCGCAGACCTGAAAGAGTTCGCGGCAAAGCGCAGGGCTCTCCGCATCATCGCCCTCTACGGCGGCGCCAGCATAACCGGGCAGATCCGCCTGCTCCGGCGGGGGCCGCAGGTCATCGTGGCCACGCCCGGGCGTCTTCGGGACCTCATCGACCGCGGAGGCGTCGACCTCTCCCACGCCGCGTATCTGGTCCTCGACGAGGCGGATGAAATGCTCCGCATGGGCTTCAAGCCCGACATCGACGCCATACTGGGCGCATTGCCCCGGGACCGGCGCATCTGGCTCTTTTCCGCCACCATGGACGGCGATGTCGCCGCCGTCGTGCGGGGTCTCCTGAAGGATCCCGTGATGCTGCGGGCAGGCGGCGCAGGCCGGGGCCCGAAAGCGATCCGACACGCCGCCTATGTCATCCAGGAGGTGCACCGCTACGAGGCGCTCCGGAGAATCCTCGACACCACCCCCGACATCTTCGCCCTCGTCTTCTGCCGAACCCGACAGGAGTCCCGGGACGTTGCCGGATCGCTCCTGGAGGACGGCTACCCGGTCGACGCGATTCACAGCGACCTCTCCCAGCCCCAGCGGGACTGGGTCATGCAGAAATTCCGGCAGCACGCAGTCCGCGTTCTTGTAGCCACAGATGTGGCGGCCCGGGGACTCGACGTGAGAGAGATCACCCACATCATCCACTACGGTCCTCCCGGGGATGCGGAAATCTACATCCACCGCAGCGGCAGGACCGGCCGCGCAGGAAGCGCCGGGATGTCGATCGTCCTGGCCGCGCCCCGGGAAATGGAGCGGGTCCGCGACATCGAAGCCCGCCGCGGCATTCGGTTTTCATTCCCCAGGATGCCGGACGGCCGGGATATCTGCGAACAACGGATGGTGACAATGGCAAAGAAGCTGAGCCGGACGAAGGTCGATGAAGCCGACATCGAAGGCTGCCTGGCGGCGGTCATGACAGTGCTGGCGCCCCATGACCGGGAGGCGCTCGTCAAGCGCTTCTTCTCTGCGGAATGCCGCCGGCTCAACGCCCGCTATCAGGATGCGGAAGATATCCATCTGCCGCCGCCGTCCATTCCACCCGAAGACGACCCGGCGACGCCATCCCCCGAGGATGCAGAAACCCGGCGGTTTTTCATCAACATCGGCCGGCTCGACAAGATCAGCGGGCAGGATGTCGCCCGGCTGGTGGCGTCCACTTCGGGCATCCCGCCGGCGCAGATCACCGCCGTTGACCTGAAGCGGGAGTTCTCGTTCTTCGAGGTGGACCGGCGCGCCGCGGAAACCATCGAGACGGCATTTGGAAACGTGTTCCTGGACGGCCGTCGGATCCAGGTCCGTAAGGCCTTCGAAAAGAAGAAGGCTCCCTGAGCGACATTTCGCTGCCGCCGGCGCTACAGACGGATCTCGACCCTGCCGCGCAGGCAGCGCTTGACCTCGCCGATGGGCACCTCCTCCCGGTGGAAGATGCCGGCGGCAAGGGCCGACTCCGCCCCGGTCCGCGAGAAGACTTCATGAAAATGCTCGGCGCTACCCGCACCGCTGGAGGCGATGACGGGGATGGTCACCGCCCCCTTGACAGCGTTGACCAGCTCGATGTCGAACCCCAGGTTGGTGCCGTCCCGGTCGATGCAGTTGAGCAGAATCTCCCCCGCCCCCAGGGTCTCGCAGACCCGGGCCAGGGTCACGGCGTCGACGTCCCGCCCTTCACGCCCCCCCTTGACGGTGCACTGGTACCAGCAGTAGCGCTCGCCCCTGGGTCCGGGGGCCTCGGTCTCGATGACCGGGTGATGCGTGGCGTCGGGCGATGCGACATAGACCCGCCTGGGGTCCACGGAGATGACCACCGCCTGGTTGCCGTAGACCCGGGCAATAGACTCGATGGCGCTCGTGCCCGTCGGATGCCCGGTCTTCAGGTATTCCTCGACGATATCCACGGCATCGCTGCCGATGGAGACCTTGTCGGCGCCGGACCGGAAGTATTCGGCCGCCACCTCCAGGGCGGTGTAGTGACGGCCCGTCTTGTCGGTGTAGTCGCGGATGCCGCCGCCGATGGTCAATGGGACGAACACGCTCCGGGAGGTCTGCTTGAGCACCTCGATCATCGGCATGTCCTCCAGGGGGAAATCCCGAAAGCCGGTGATGTTGAGAAAGGTGATCTCGTCGGCGCCCTGCCGGTAGTAGCGGCCGGCCAGGTCCACCGGTTTGCCGAGGTTCCTCACCTCGCCGGCCTCCCGGACATCATACTGGTCGCCCTTGGTGACCACGAGATCGCCGCGGTCGTTGGCCCGGACATCGAGACACGCGATGATCCGTTTGGCAAGGCGGGTCTGTGCGCTCCGGTGCGGGGGCAGACAGGGGGCAATGCCGGGGCGGATGAAATTCTCGAGGATCCGGAGGCCGGTTTCACCGCTTTTCTCCGGATGGAACTGGGTGGCGATAATCCTGCCCTTCTGAACGGCGCTCGCAAACGGATAGCCGTAGTCGGTGGTCGTCAGGACGTCGGCGGGGTCGTCGGCGGCAACATGGTAGGAGTGGACAAAATAGACCTTCTCATCGCCGTTGAGCCCATCAAAGATCGGTGATGGCTGCTGAATGTTGAGGCCGTTCCAGCCGATATGGGGAACAGCCAGGTCGATGTCGAATCGCTTCACGATGCCGGGGATATATCCGAGGCCCGGCACGCCGAGGGCCTCTTCGCTGCCGTCGAAGAGCGCGTGCAGGCCCAGGCAGATGCCGAGAAACGGCCGGTCCGCGGCAAGGTATGCCTTGAGGGGCGCCACGAATCCCTTGTCGTTCAGGATCTGCATCATGTTCCCGAACGCCCCCACCCCGGGAAATATCAGCCGCTCGGCCGCCAGGATATCTTCGCCCGTCCGGGCGACCCGGACCGTCTCCCCCAGCCGCTCCACAGCGTTGATGACGCTCCGAACATTTCCCGCCCCATAATCGAGTAACGTAATCATCTTCTTTTCCCCATCCCTTGGAACTTTTGTTCAAAAAAGATTGACACTAATACGATTCCATCGGAAGAGTCAAACTGAGTTTTGGGCCCAGGCCAGGGGACCATTGAATGGGACGTGTCGTGATGTCGCATTGAACTGAAATTGATCCGAAACCGGAACTATTGTACTACTCAACTCGAGTTTCATCAGCCGGAAAACACCTCATATCCATGGCATGAACGAACCTTGAAAGTTGAATGTAATTACGAAGGAGGAAGGATGGCAGACAGACTTACGGAAATCGTCATTCCGAAAGAGAAGGCCCTGTTCCGGATGGACGCGCGGGGGCGCTGGCACAATGCCCACGGGCCTTTCCGGAAAAAGAGCATCATCGACCATTTCAATCGGTCCATCCGGAAGGATGCCGCCGGCTTTTTCGTGACCCAGATCAACGGCGAGCGGATCGAAAAGGTCTATTTTCCTGTCGAGGATACGGCCTTTTTCGCAACCGACATTATCGCCGGGGATCCCATCCGCCTGATCCTCAACACCGGAGAAGAGATTCCCCTGATCCCCGAAGCCCTCTTCATTCAAAACGACAACCTCTACATGGCCCGGGGCGCCGACCGGATCCGGTTCAGTGAAAGAAGCCTCCTCCACCTCGCCGATCGGATGGAGGGCGACGACGGCGTCTACACACTCCAGGTGGGGAAACGCCGCCACCCGATCCGCATCGAACCACCCGCCTGACGCTGCTGGAACACCCACCCCCGTGCACGGCGGCTTCCAGGCTGCCCTTCATGCTGCGGCAAAATGCACATTGTATTTTGCACCTAAACACTATACAGTAGATTTTTAAAGACACCTCATATAAATAACGCTGGCCATACGTATGAATGATACTTCAATCTACGAGGAATGTTCAGATATCGTCGACCGCGTCGAAGGGCTCAAGAACCGGATCGCCCGGCGAAAACGGGAAAAGGAGAAGGTCAACCACCTCAATGCGGTCCTGAGTTCGATCCGCGACGTCAGCCGCCTGATCATCAAAGCCAAGGATCCGGCGTCTCTGATCGGCGGCATCTGCGAAAGCCTCATCGAAAAGCGCAGCTTTCACAATGCCTGGATCGTCCTTATTGATCAGCACCAGGAGATCACCGCCAGCGCCGAGGCCGGCCTGGGAGACGACTTCCGGAAGATCCTCGAGAACATTCAACACGGCCGGATGCCCCGCTGCTGCCGCACGGTGCTCCACCAGAACCGCTTCCTGTTTACCAAAAACCCGCCGCTGAAATGCACCAACTGCCCGGTGGCCTATATGTACGACGGCAGGGGATCCATCTCGGCCCGCCTCGAACACAACGGACGTATTTACGGCATTCTCACGGTTTCGGTCCCCATCGCCTACAGCCAGGACCCTGAGGAGCATGAGCTGCTAATGGATGTGGCGGATGACATCGCCTACGCCCTCCACAGCATCGAGGTGGAGAAGGACCGCCGCCAGAAGGAGGCCGAACTGCGGGAGGCCCGGGACAAGCTCGAGCTCCGGGTCAAGGAGCGGACGAGGGATCTCGAAATCCTCTCCAGCCGCCTTCTGAATGCCCAGGAGGCGGAGCGAAAACGGATTGCGGGCGATCTCCACGACGGCATCGGCCAATGCCTGTCGGCGGTCAAATTCATGGTGGAAACCGTTATCGAGCAGCTCACCGGGAAAGAGGCCCTCCAGGAGATCAAGGCCCTGGATGCCCTGGTGCCGCTGCTTCAGGAGAGCTCCGAGGAGATCCGCAATATCATCATGAACCTCCGCCCCTCGATTCTGGACGACCTCGGCATCCTGGCCACCATCGGGTGGTTCTGCCGCCAGTTCGCCTCGGTCTATTCCCACATCCGACTCGAACAAACCATCGACATCGAAGAGGACGAGGTGCCGGATGCCCTCAAGACGATCATCTTCCGGATCATCCAGGAGGCCATGAACAACATCGCCAAATACGCCGAAGCCGAAGTGGTGACGCTCTATCTGGGCAAAACCGGAAATGCCCTCGAGCTGCGGGTTCAGGACGACGGCTGCGGCTTCCGGGGGGAACAGCTCATGGCGTCGGGCTCCCCGCTGCAGGCCTTCGGGCTGACCGGCATGAAAGAGCGCGTAGAGCTCTCCGGCGGCCGTTTCACCATCCTTTCATCCCCGGGCAAGGGGACCCGCATCGAGGCCCGCTGGGCCTTCTCCTGCATCCGTCCATTCTGAATGTCCGCAGCTGCCGCGGGATCGGATACGGCAGTCCTACTGGACGATCAGTCCGTTTTCAATGGCATACGCCGTCAGTTCGGAGGCGCTGTGGAGATCCAGCTTCTTCATGAGGTTGGAGCGGTGCTTTTCCACCGTCTTGACGCTGATGCAGAGATACTCGGCGATCTTCCGGTTCTTGTTGCCCTCGGCAATCAGCTTGAGGATCTGGCGCTCCCGCTGGGTCAGGGCATCCAGCGAGGATTCGCTCCTGGGCGGCTTTTTGCCCTCCAGGTAGGAGGCCACCAGCTTCTCGGAAACCCCCGGACTGAGGTAGGTCCGACCCGCCAGCACGTTCTCGATGGCAAGCTTGAGCTCCGTATAGGTGCTGTCCTTCAGCAGATACCCATTGGCGCCGGCCTTGAGCGCGGCGAACACATACTCCTCGGCCTTGTGGACCGTAAGCACCAGCAGCTTGATTTCGGGGAACTCACTTTTGATCTCCCGGATGGCGTCCAGGCCGTCCATTTTCGGCATGGAGAGGTCGATGAGGACCATGTCCGGCGCCAGCTCCCGCACGCGGCGGATCGCCTCCAGACCGTTTTCAGCCTCCCCCACGATATTGAGATCCGGGTTTTGAGACAGAAGTGAGCGCAGTCCTTCCCGAAGAATCCGGTGATCCTCGACAATGACGATGCTGTAAGCCTGTTCCATAAATCTCTCTCATTCCACAGGACAGCCAGGCGGACGCCGGCGGCCCCGAACCTTGGTTGCAGCCTCAATCCAGCCGTCGGGTCAGGGGAAGACGGATGGAAAAGATGGTTCCCACCTCTTTTTCGGAGCGGACCTCGATGGTGCCGCCGTGCTCGTCGATGATCTTCTTGGTGATCATGAGCCCCAGCCCGGTCCCGTCATATCCCTTGGTGGTAAAAAAATTCCGGAAAAGTCTGCCCTGCAGCGCCTCGTCCATGCCGCAGCCGGTATCTTCGACCTGGTATTCGACCGCCCATCCTTCGGGACGCAGGGATCGGAGGTAGATCTCTTTCGTCTTGAGGGTACACCGGATGTCCATGCACGCGTACATGGCATTGGTCACGAGGTTCAACAATGCCCGATGGATGCCCTCGGGGTCGAGCCATACATAGGGCAGGTCCTCGTCGACGCTCAGATGAAAGGTAATGCCATACTCCCGGGCCTGCGGCTTGATGAGTTCATAGATCTCCCTTGCGGGCCCATTGGGGTCGCAGTGCTGATAATTGGGGGTCCTTTCACTGGCGTAGTTGAGGAGCTCTACGGCGACATTGTTGATTTTTTTGACATTCTTCTTGACGATTTTCCACCCTTTGCGGACATACTGCCGGTTGCCCAGCTCAAATCCCTTGTCCAGGACGAAAACGCCGCCGGCCAGTGCGCCGGTGATATTCTTGATGGCGTGGGCCAGGCCCGCCGCCGTCTGGCCGACCGCCGCCAGACGCTCGGCCTCCACCAGCTGCTTCGTTTTCTCCTCCACCAGCCGCTCGAGATTTTCGGTGTACATGTTGAGCTGCGTCTTCATGAAAATCCGTTCGTTGGCGCGCCGAAGCGCAATCTCGAGGATATCGTCGTTGATGGGCTTGGTGATGAAATCGGTTGCCTCGTATTTCAGGCTCTTGACGGCCAGCTCCATATCTCCG
>CAJXSB010000195.1 GCA_913060435.1 uncultured Desulfococcus sp. | reverse complement strand
GGCCCGGACTGTCTGAGCGAAGCGAGTTTCCGGGCCGCCCGGAGCAAATCTTAGCGGCACTTGAACGAAGCGGCGTGGGGCGGAAACCGGACCCGGAGAACACCCCACCTCCATCGCGTGAACAAATCTCGAAAGATGAGTCAGTCTCTTTTCGAAGGAATACCGCTTCAGAGCGTTATCGGCTCAGCTCCTCCGCCCGCCGTGCAGCGGCGAGGATCGCATCGACGATATGGCGGCGGACATTGTTGGTATCCAGCACATTGACGGCGGCCTCGGTGGTCCCGCCCGGCGATGTCACCTTCTTCCGGAGGCTTTCGGGGGATTCCTTGCTGGCCTGGATGAGGCGCACCGCTCCGTCCAGGGTGCCCAGGGTCAATGCCGAGGCATCCGAAGGGTCGAGGCCGGCGGCAATCCCGGCCTGGGCCATCGCTTCGATGAGGTAGAAGACATAGGCGGGGCCCGATCCGGAAAGCGCCGTAACGGCGTCCAGCTGCTCCTCGGGAAAGACGATGACCCGCCCCATGGCGCCGAGGATCTTTTTGGCCGCCGCGATCTCCGCCTCTCCCACATGGCGATTGGGGCTCATGCCCGACATCCCGGCCAAAACGAGCGCCGGCGTATTGGGCATCACGCGGATGATCGGCAGGGCTCGGGCTCCCGCCTCGTCCAGGGGGCGGTAGAGCAGCCCCTCGATCTTTCGAAGCGGGAACCCTGCAGCGATGGATATCACCAGGGTCCGTCCCCAGGTGCCGTAGCCGCTGCTGCGGGTGACGGTTTCGAGAACGTCGCCCATCTGCTGCGGCTTGACAGCCAGCACGACGATGTCGCACTCCGCAAAAAGCCGCACATTGTCCCGGCCAGTCATGACGCCGTAGGTCGCGGCCATGTATTGGAGGCGATCATCGACGGCATCGGTGACCAGGATATTCTCCCGGTCAAAGATCTTGGAATGAATCAGGGCACCGGCGATCGCCTCGCCCATGTTGCCGCCGCCCAGAAAGCCGATTTTTTGATGCTGTAGGGTCATACACGCTCCTGTCCTGCTCCCATAATTTAATACCACCATATAAAATTATCGTTCCTCTATTTCTCCTGTCAACGCTTTTGGTGAAAATAACTTGACTTATATGGGTTTAAAGTTTTAAGTTTTCGACTACGGAGCGTGAAACCGCTTCATCAATCGTGAACCAGACAGGCAAAGCCATGTCGGCCCATTGGCATCTACAGGAAAATTGGCAATTTTACAATCCCATTCAACGTCGGTCCATGACATCGCCTGTGGCCGACGGAATGTCAAGATGTTGAACATCAACACCGGAAACCGACCACAAAGGACCTCCAAGATATGTTTATTCTCGGTAATTTCATTATCGCACTGGCAACCGTTCTCGACTATGTCCTGGTTATCTACATGTGGATCGTCATCGCACGGGCGGTCCTGTCCTGGGTCAACCCAGACCCCTACAACCAGATCGTCCGCATCATCTACAATCTTACGGAGCCGGTCCTCTACCAGATCCGGAACCGGCTGCCCGTCACCTTCGGCGGGATCGACCTCTCGCCCATCGTCATCTTTCTCGTCATCATCTTCCTGCAGAAATTCGTGGTCACCAGCCTCTATGTGCTGGGCACCTCCATGCGTTAGCCGGAGCTGCCGCACCATGGCCAGTCCCTGTGTAACCTTCCACCCGTCAGAGGAACATTATGGCAAAAATCGATGCGTTCTTTAAACTGATGAACGACCAGGGGGCCTCCGACCTCCACCTGGTATCGGGCCAGCCCCCGGCCCTGCGGCTTCGCGGGGAGATCGAACGAGTCAAGTACAAGATCCTCGACAATGACGACCTCAAGGCCATGCTCTACGAGATTGCGCCGGAAGACAAGGTCAAGGTGTTCGAGGAGAGCGGCGATGTGGATTTCGGCTACGAAATACCCGGGCTTGCCCGGTACCGCGCCAATTTTTTCATGCAGAAGAACGGATGCGCCGCTGTTTTCCGGGAGATTCCCAGCACGATCCTGACCGTGGAGAAGCTCGGCCTCCCCCCGGTCATCGCCAAACTGGCCAACCTCCCCCGCGGCCTGGTCCTCGTCACCGGACCGACGGGCAGCGGGAAATCGACCACCCTGGCGGCCATCATCGACGAGGCCAACCGGACGCGCAAGGACCACATCATCACCATTGAAGACCCCATCGAATTCGTCCATGCAAGCCAGAAGTGCATCGTCAACCACCGGGAGGTGGGCTACCACACCCAAAACTTCAGTGCAGCGCTGCGGGGCGCCCTCCGCGAGGACCCGGACATCATCCTCGTGGGCGAGCTCCGCGACCTGGAAACCATCTCCCTGGCCATCGAGGCGGCCTCCACGGGCCACCTCGTCTTCGGCACCCTGCACACCAGCAGCGCCGCAAAGACCGTCGACCGCGCCATCGAGGTCTTCCCCGCCTCCCAGCAGGCCCAGATCCGCTCCACCCTGGCCGACGGCATCCGCGCCGTCGTGGCCCAGACCCTGTTCAAGCGGGTCGACGTCAAGGGCCGTGTCGCCGCCCTCGAGATTCTCATCGCCACCCCGGCCGTCCGCAACCTGGTGCGGGAGAACAAGACCTACCAGATCAACTCCATGATCCAGACCGGCAAGAAATACGGGATGCAGCTCCTGGACGATGCGATCATGGAACTGCTGGAAAAGGGCTGGATCAGCCCCGACGATGCCTACAACAAGGCCAACGACAAATCGAGGTTCCGGCCGTTCATCAAGAACCCGCCCTCTGATTTCACCGACGCCTGATACGCGTCAGGAGCCCGCTTGTCATGAGAAAACAGGAAGTCGACTACATCATCACCCGGATGCTGGACGCCTACGGCAATGTATCGGACCTCAACATCACGGTGGGAAAGCCCTTTCAGGTGGAGTCCTCGGGGCAGCTGGCCGCCGTCGAGATGGAGCCCCATTTCAAGGAGCTCACCCCCTTCCAGACGGAGATCTTCACCCTCAACCTGATCAACAAGAACCGCCGGCTGACGGAGACCCTCCTCCGGGAGGGGTCGTGCGACCTCTCCTACATCCTGCCGGGCAAGGCCCGGTTCCGGGTCAACATCTTTTCCCAGCGGGGCATGTATTCGAGCGTCCTGAGAAAGCTCGAAACCAAAATCCCCACCATCCAGGACCTCAAGCTGCCCAACGCCTTCCGCAAGATCGCCCAGGAAAGAAACGGGATTGTCTTCGTGACCGGCGCCACGGGCAGCGGGAAAACCACATCCCTGGCCGCGGTCCTGAACGCCGTCAACGAGTCGAAGACCGTCCACGTGATCACCCTCGAGGACCCGGTGGAGTATTCCCATCCCCACAAGAAGTGCACCTTCAACCAGCGGGAGCTGGGAAAGGACTTCGACACCTTCGCCCACGGCCTTCGCGCCGCCCTTCGCCAGGCCCCCAAGATTATCCTGGTGGGGGAAATGCGGGACCGGGAGACCGTCGAGATCGGCCTGGCCGCCGCGGAAACCGGGCACCTGGTGCTGAGCACCCTCCATACGGTGACGGCGGGGCAGAGCATCGAACGCCTCCTGGGCTTTTTCAACATCGAGGAGGAAAAACAGATCCGGATGCGGCTGTCGAGCACCATCCGGTGGATCGTCTGCCAGCGCCTGCTGCCCAAGCTCGGCGGCGGACGGGTGGCGGCCTTCGACATCATCGGCAGCAACCTGCGCGTCCAGGAGTCGATCCTGCACGGCGAGTCCGAAGGCAAGACCTTCTACGAGATCCAGGAGGCCAGTGGACCCTTCGGCATGACCACCTTCGACAAATACATCATCGAACTCTTTGAAAAGGGAACCATCAGCGAGGAGACCGCCCTCTCCTACTGCTCCCGGAGGGCGGTGGTGGGCCGGGGCATCGACACCATCAAAAACAGGCGCGGTGAGGCGACCACCGACATCACCGGCCTCGAACTGGAGGGCCGGGCATGAAAATCGTTTGCACCCACTGCCGGAAGCCGCTCAACATCCCCGATGAAAAAATCCCCCGGGACCGGGCGTTCTCCCTCACCTGTCCCAAATGCAGCCGCCGGTTCAGCGTCGATCCGATCCGTGCAGAAGCTCTCCAGCAGCAGGGCACCGCGCCTCCCGCCGAAACGCCGTATGACGGCATGGAAAACGGCGCCCCTGCCAACCCCTTCCAGTTTCTGGAGGAGGGCGCCAGGACCGCGATTCTCTGCATGCACAAAGAGGACCTTCTGCCCCATATCCGGGCGGAGGTCGAAGCGGCAGGATACCACATCCTCGAGACCAAGACGCCCCGGGACACCCTGCGCCAGATGCGCTTCCACGACTTCGATCTCGTGGTCCTGGATGAGCTTTTCGGCACCCGCGACCCCAAGATGAACCATGTCCTCAAATATGTCGGCCAGCTCACCATGGATATCCGGCGCAGCATGTTCGTCATTCTCGTCTCGGACCGCTATGCCACGGGGGACAATATGCAGGCCTTCCACAAGAGCGTCAATCTCATCGTAAACCCTGCGGACATCAGCCAGTTCGGCACGCTCCTGAAGCGCGGCCTGGGGGAGCACGAGGCCTTCTACCGGATTTTCAACCTGGAGATGGAAAAGATCAACGGGATATGACGGGCGGCGCAGCTATGGCCGGACCTTGAAGAGGAGCAGGCCGCCGGCCGCCGTCATCACGCCGGCCGCGGCAAAGGCCGCCCGATAGGCCGTCGTCTCCGGCGCCCCGGCGGCAATGCATCCGTCGATCAAGGGGCCCGCGATAAAGGTGCCGGCCAGGCCCCAGCTCAGGAAAAAGGTGGCGTTGAACAGTCCGAAGCCCCGCCCCCGCCGCTCCGCCGGGATCAGCACCGAGGCAAGGGCGTAGGAGGCGGCCATGATCAGGGCCTCGGAGACGCCCCGGATGAAATTCCCGGCAAACATCCACTCGAGGCCGGCCGACAGGGAGAAGACGGCCAGCGACAGGACCGCCAGCCCCGCCCCCCACACCAGGACCCGGTGGTTCCCGAATTTTTCGACCAGACGCCCCACCGCCAGCCCCGCCATGATCGTCGCCACGGACTGCATGTTGACGATATGGCTGATCATCCCGCTCGAAAGGGCGAACCCGGAACCGAGCATCAGGTACTGGGAGATGATGATGGCGATGGAGTTCCGGCCGAAATTGATGAGGACCATGGCCGCCAGAAAAAGCCGAAACGCCGACCGGCTCCCCTCCGCGGCGCCTTCGGCGCTCGCCGCATCCGCCATCCCCCCCTTCTTGATCCCGCCTTCGGGCACGAACAGCATCGGGATGACGGAGATGAACATGGCTCCCGACGCCACGAAAAAGAGCGCCCCCTCCTGAAACCCCCAGCCGTTGTACCGGAGCCCCAGGCCGTCATACAGGAGGCCGCCGATCCAGATGCCCAGGATCCGCCCGATGCCGCCGATGCTGGTCAGCCGCCCCTGGACGGCGCTCCGCTCCTCGGCCCGGTAGATGTCCGAAATAAGGGCGCTCCACCCGACATTGGACATGGACCAGAAGATCTCGATCAGCGACAGCCCCAGGATGATGACATACCCTGCCGTATGGCCACGCCCCGTCAGGGTGTGGGCATACCAGACCAATACGGTGCCGACCCCGGCCAGCAGCTCGCCCCAGATGATCAGGCTCCGTCGGAGCTGGCGGCGGTCGGAGAGCCCGCCCCAGACATAGGTCTGGAAGATGACGTTCAGGACCATGGGCAGGGTGGCGAAAAGGGTGGTCTCGGTGACGTTCAGCCCGAGATAGAACCGGAGGTAGATGGAGAGAAAGCTGTAGAAAAGCCCCCGCCGGAACATGGCGAGGGCCTGGAAGGAGGAGATCCCCAGAAACACCCGAAGCGGCGTCCGCGGGGGTGTCAATGCCGCTGGAGACGTCACCGGGGCGCTGCAGGCGTGGGCTCGGCAGCCGACCCCAGCCGTTCATGGATGATGCGCAGGCCTTCGAGGGTCAGATCCCCGTCCACGACATCGATGGTCTCGCTCACATCCGCCAGAAGCGGGGCCAGCCCGCCGGTGGCGACCACCCGGGGCTGGGTGCCCATCTCGGCCGCCATCCGACGGACCACGCCGTCCACGAGCCCGGCATAGCCGAAGATGATGCCCGCCTGGATGCTCCCGGCGGTGTCCTTGCCGATCACCCGCTCCGGGGCGGTGAAAATCTCGACCCGCGGCAGCTTGGAGGCCTTCATAAAAAGGGCCTCGGACGAGATCATGATGCCGGGGCTGATGGCGCCGCCCAGGTACTCGCCCTTCTCGGAGACGGCATCGAAGGTGGTGGCCGTCCCGAAGTCGATGATGATCAGGCTGGTGGGGTATTTGGCAAAGGCCCCCACGGCGTTGACAATCCGGTCGGCGCCGACCTCTTTGGGGTTGCTGTAGCGGATGGGCATCCCCGCCGCCGTCTTGGCGTCCACCCAGACCGGGGCGTGATGAAGATATTTCCGGCAGAAGGCATCCAGGATGTTCACCATGGGCGGCACCACGCTGGAGATGATGGTTTCCCGCACCCGGGCCGTGTCGATCCGGTCCCGCGCAAAGAGCCCGGAAACCAGAAAATGAAGCTCATCCTCGGTGGTGTTCTTCTCGGTCCGGATCCGCCAGTCCCGGACGAGGGTTTCCCCGTCATAGATCCCCATCACCGTATTGGTGTTTCCCACGTCGATGACCAACAGCATGTCCAAAAGCCTCCTTTAGCTCGAAGAGAGTGGTTAAGTGGTTAAAGTTTTAAGTGATTAAGGTTTTAAGTGATTAAGGTTTTAAGTGGTTAAGTGGTTAAGGGCTAAGAAATCAGCTACCTAACCAACTAACCACCTAATCACTTAATCACCTAATCACCTAATCACTTAATCACCTAATCACTTAACCACCTAATCACCTAACCACCTAACCACCTAACCACCTAATCACCTAACCACCTAATCACCTAACAACCGATCAAACACCCTCGCAATCTCATCCGCCTCAAACCGGGGCCACGCCACGGGCTGCCCTTCGGAGACTGCGGTGATGCCTTCGCCGGCGTCCATGACCTCGCCGATCACCGTCACCTGGATGCCGGCGCCGTGGATCTCCCGGATGAGCGAGCGGCAGTGGTCCGGGCGGCAGACGATGAGCAGGCTGCCCGAGCCGATCAGGCCGAGGGGGGCGATCTGGAGCAGCTCGCAGATCTCCCGGGTCTCGGGATAGACCGGTATGTTCTCGACCATCACCCGGATGCCGTGCCCCCCTGCGATGGAGAGCTCCTCCAGGGCTGTCGCGAGCCCGCCTTCGGTCACGTCGTGCATGGCGCTGATGCCGCCGGACGCCGCGGCGATCCGCGCCTCATCGAGGATGCTGATCTCCTTGAGAAAGCCGCGGCATTTTTCAATGGCCGCCCTGCTCATGCCCCGCGCCTCGAGCTCCTCCCCGAACTCCCGGGCGATGATGCTCGTCCCCTCCACGGCTACCGCCTTGGTCAGCAGCACGATGTCGCCGGGCCGCATCCGCCCCTTGTCCACCAGATCCGCTTTTGCCACGGTGCCCGCCAGCATGCCCGTCACCACCGGCCGGGTCACCGCATCGGTGATTTCGGTGTGCCCGCCGCAGAGGGTGATGCGCCATGCGCGGCAGGTGGCCGCCAGGTCGTTCAGCACCTCGAAAATCATGGCCGGCGTGGTGCCGAGGGGAAACATCAGGGTGGTGAGCAGCCACCGGGGAACGGCCCCGGAGGTGGCGATGTCGTTGGCGTTGACCAGAACCGCGTACTGGGCGATGGCGTCGGTGGCAAAGGTGATGGGGTCAGACTTGAGGATCAGCACCTCCTCCCCTTCCACCGTCACCGCGGCGATGTCCTCGCCGATGCCCGGATGGATGATGACCGACGGATCCTGGTGGTCGACGGCGTCGAGGTATTTCTTCAGGAGATCGTTGGGGAATTTACCGCCGGAGAGGGGCAGATAGAGCCGAAGCACGTCCCGGACCTCCGAAAGCCCCGTCACCCGGTGGTCGCTCTCGTCCTGGAAATGATGCTGGGCCGGTCCTGCCGCCGGAATGCCGTGGTCGACCCACACGGTTGTCGCGCCGGCACCGTTTCCCGCCTGGATGTCGAACAGGAAATCCCCCACCACCACGATCTCCCCGGGGGCCACGCCCAGTCGGGCTGCGGCGGTCACCACCCCCTCGGGGTGGGGCTTGGGCGCCACCGGATCCTCCCGTGATATGATCAGCTCGAAATCCTCCGGGCCGACGGCGGAAAAATTCTCGAGGGCCCGGAGCACCGACGCCCGAAGGTTCCGCGTGAGGATGGCAAGGCGGAGCCCCTGCCCGCGGCACCAGCGGACCAGC
>CAJXSB010000194.1 GCA_913060435.1 uncultured Desulfococcus sp. | reverse complement strand
AGATAAGGGACCCGCCGCGGCGAATGTCGTTAAAATATAGCAGGCCATAGCCATATTCGCTTTTGAGGCATCCCGGCGGCAGCGCCCGGATGCCTTTTCTGTATCGCCCTGCCCGCGGCCGATGCCCGACCGACATCACGCAATCCTGCCGCGTGAGCAAGACGTCTAGGAGGTTTCCTTGCTGAATTTTCACTTGACGGAAGACCAGGAGCTCCTGAAGCAGGAGGCCCGACGTTTCGCACTTGAAGAGGTGCTGCCTTCGGCATGGCATTATGATGCCGTGGATGCCGTTCCGCTGGACATCCTCAAAAAGGCCTTCGATCGGGGCATGATGAACACCGACATTCCGAAGAAATACGGCGGTAAAGGCCTGGGGCTGATCGAGGCTGCGCTGATCACCGAGGAGATCGCGGCAGCCTGCCCGGGCGTGGCCACGTCGCTTTTCGACAATTCCCTGGGCATGGAGCCCCTTTTCCTTTCCGGCAATGAACGGGTCCGGGAGAAATACTATCCCCGGATGGCCGACGGATTCAAGCTGATGTGCTTTGCCACGTCCGAGCCGACCATGGGGAGCGACGTATCTGGCATCCGCTGCCGTGCAGAAAAGGACGGCGACGACTTTATTCTCAACGGCACCAAGTACTGGATCACCAACGGCGGTGTGGCCGACTACATGACCGTGTTCGCCACCGTGGATCCCAAGCAAAAGCATGACGGCATCTGCGCTTTTGTCGTCGAAAAGGGCTGGAAAGGGGTTTCCGCCGGCCGGCCGATCCCGAAAATGGGGCAGCGGTGCTCCAACACCACAGCCCTTCACTTCAAGGATGTCCGGGTGCCCGGTGAGAACCTCCTCGCCGCGCCGGGGGAAGGCTTTCTCCTGGCCATGAAGACCTTTTCCCGGACCCGGCCCATCATCGGCGCGTTTGCGGTCGGTGCCGCCCGCTCGTGCATGGAGTTTGCCGTCGATTACATCAAGCGGCGCAAGGCCTTCGGCGTGCCCATCGCCAGCTTTCAGTCCCTGCAGTTCAAGATTGCGGAGATGTTTCAGAAGATTGAGACGTCACGGCTGCTGGTCTGGAAATCCGCCTGGGAGGCCGACAATGGCGAGGATCCGACCATCTCGGCCTCCATTGCCAAACTCTATGCCACGGAGTCGGCCCTCGAGGTGGCGAACGAAGCCCTTCAGGTCTTCGGGGGGTATGGCTACACCGAGATGTTCCCCGTTGAGAAATTCCTGCGCGACATCCGCCTCTACCGGATTTACGAGGGGACCTCCGAAGTCCAGCGGGTGATTGTGTCCGGCCATGTCATGAATGCCTACACACCGGTGATGCCTCCCCTGGAGGACCTCCCGGTCATGCGGGATCAGCCTGCTGCCGAGGCTGCGGCGGAAGGCCGGGGGATATGGCGGTGCCGGATGTGCGGCTACGTCCATTACGGCGATGCGCCACCCGATGAGTGCCCCTATTGCTTTTTTCCCAAGACGGCCTTCAAGGCCTACGCACCCGGCGGGGCGGAATCTCATCGGAGGCGCGACCAGGAATGAGCAACCAGATTCGGACCACGATACTCCTGGCGCTCCTGACCGCCTTTCTCGTTTGGATCGGCGGCATGATCGGGGGGCGGGGCGGCATGCTGGCGGCGCTGATCTTGGCGGCCGGAATGAATTTTTTCAGCTACTGGTATTCGGACCGGATCGTGCTCTCCATGTACCGTGCCGAAGCCGTTACACCCGAGGAGGCACCGGAGCTCTACGACATGGTTCGAGAGCTGGCGGCCAGAGCCGGGCTGCCCATGCCCCGGATTTACGTCATCCCGGGGGATTCCCCCAATGCCTTTGCCACGGGCCGGAACCCCGAGCACGCGGTGGTTGCGGTCACGGAAGGGCTGCTTCGCCTCATGGACCGCGAGGAGCTCATGGGCGTGCTGGCCCACGAGCTGGGCCATGTCCGGAACCGGGATATCCTGATCGGTTCGATTGCGGCGACCATGGCCGGAGCGGTCATGATGCTGGCCAGCATGGCCAGGTGGTCGGCCATCTTCGGCGGGTTCCGGGATGATGAAGAGGGGGGCATCGGCGGCCTCGGCCTGATCGTGATGTCGATCCTCGCGCCCATTGCAGCCATGTTGATTCAGATGGCCGTCTCCAGGTCGCGGGAGTACCTGGCCGACGAAACAGCGGCCCGTCTGACCGGGGGGCCCGAGGGGCTGAGCCGGGCCCTGGAAAAGCTGGGCGCCTATGCCGGCCGGCTCCCGATGCATGCCAGGCCCGAAACCGCCCACATGTTCATCGTCAACCCCCTCTCCGGGCAGCGGCTGATGCGCCTGTTTTCGACCCATCCACCCCTGGCGGAGCGGATCGCGAGGCTTCGGGGGAACCCGCCCGGCAACGGGGGGCGCCGCCCCCGGGCCGGCCATGAGAATATCTGGGATCGGCTGTCGGGGTGACTATGGGGTGAGGATCTGGCTCATGCGGGAGACGTCCTCGTGCTTGCCGAGCACGACGAGGACGTCCCTGGCCTTGAGGGTTTCCGATGGCATGGGATTGAAGATCATCTCCTCTGCGGGGCGCTTGATGGCGACGATGATGACGCCGAAATCCTGCCGGAGGCGGCTTTCGATGAGGTTTTTTCCGATGAGCCGGGCGCCGGGCATGACCATGACCTCCTCCATGATCAGCCCCAGCTTGTTGCCCATGGTGGCCACATCAATGAAGTCGACGACGGTAGGGCGCTTGAGCACCTGGGCCATCCGCCGCCCTCCCAGGTAGTAGGGGGATACGACCCGGGTCGCGCCGGCCCGCTTCAGCTTTTCTTCGTTTTTGACGTCGGATGTCCGGGAGAGGACGAAGATGTCGGGGCGGAGCCCCTTGGCCGACAGCGTGATGAAGACGTTGTTGGCGTCCGAACGAACGGCGGTGACCAGCCCCCGGGCGTTCATGATGCCTGCCGTGATGAGCGCCTCCTCGGAGGTGGCGTCCATCTTGAGGCAGAGATATCGCTTCGACTCGAGCTCCTGGATGGCGGTCTCATCATGCTCGATAACCACGAAGTCAATGCCGTCCTCCCGCAGTTCATCGCAGATGATACGGCCGATCCGTCCGAATCCGCAGATGATAAAGTGGTTCTTGAGGTCCTGGATCTGCCTCTCCATTTTTCTCCTCTCAAAGCTCTTCTTGAGCTCCCCTTCGATGAAGACCCGCACGACCATCGCCAGGGAGTAGCCGCCGATGCTGATGCTGGCGATGATGATCACCATGGTGATGACGCGTCCGCCGTTGGTGAGCGGATGGATTTCGGAAAAGCCAACCGTGCTGATGGTGATAATGGTCATGTAGAAGGAATCGAACAGGGGCATCCGGTCGACATAGACATATCCGAAAGTACCGAAGGCCACGATCCCGATGATGATGAACAGCGATGAACGGAGCTGCTTGAAGTTCATGGTCGCCGGGCGGCGCTGCAGGCGGCGGCGAGCCTGCGGGCGTTGGCAAGGGGATCCGCAGCCCTGGACACGAAGCTGATGACCGCAACACCCGCGGCGCCGGCGGTGAAGCATCCCGGGGCGTTGTCGGCGGTAATGCCGCCGATGGCGACGACGGGGAGGGGGGAGATGCCGACGATCTCCCGCAGGCCGGCAAGCCTGCGAACCGCCTTGGCGTCGACTTTGGTGCCGGTGGGAAAGACCGGGCCGGTGCCGATATAGTCGCACGGCGGCAGATCGGTCCGCACCAGCTCCTCGGGGGTGGAGACGGAGACGCCGACAATGGCATTGTCGCCCAGGGCCTGCCTTGCGACGGCGGGCGCAGCGTCATCCTGTCCGACATGGACGCCGTCGGCGGCCACCCGCCTGGCCAGCGGGATGTTGTCGTTGATGATCAGGGGAGCGCCCCGTTCCCTGCAGAGCTCCCGGATCCGAACCACCTCGGCGAGATGATCTTCGGAGAAGGATTTGTTGCGGTACTGGACGATGGTGGCGCCCGCAAGAAGGGCGATCCGGGTCTGCTCGAGGGGCGTACATCCAGGGGCACTGTCGTCCGTAATGAAATAGAATCGCAGCGCTTTCAGTAGGTTTTGGCGGTTCATGGGATCTTCCATTGGATTGTGTGAGATCCCTTTTTACCCTATTTCTCCCCAAAAACCAAGCGATCCTGGTGGGCGGAAGAGCGCCCGTCCCCAAAAAGACCCATCGCCTGTCCGCGAGGGAATCAGGCGATGGGTCCACCGAGCCGGGACAGGGCTGGAGATGCGGGCGGATCCTGGTGGCCGGGTGAAGGCCGCTTATCCCTCCAGCGCGTCGGTCTCGTCCATGGAAGGGTCTTGGGAAGGGTCTTCGCCCGTCTCTTCGTCATATTCCTCGTAGGCATCCGCCTCTTCTGGCGCGTATGTCTCGTCCTCCTCGAGGATCATAGGCTCCTCCGGGGACATTTCACCCGCTTCTTCAGGATAGGTTTCTTCGGAAGCCGATTCGTCCGTCGTTTCCATGGCGGGGTCGTCGCTTTCGTAGGCGGCCCAATCCTCCGATGCCGTCGATCCGGCGGGCACGGCCGCCGGAGCAAGAATGTTGAAGAGCATGAATACCGCTACCCAAATGCCGAGATAAGTTTTCATTCGTTGCCTCTGTTGATCTTGTTTTGATGGTATATGCTGCGATGGCAGGTTTTTTCGTTTCGATTGGGCATTGACGGACTCCGTTGCAATGCCGCGGCCTGGCGGCGGAGAGCGCCTCTCGCTGGCCCCGGCAGGGGCGCCGGAAGCATCGCCGGGGTGCGCGCCGCTGCTACGGAATCGGTATCGCCGCCTCTCGGTCGTGTTTCAGGATGGCAATCTTCTTGACGAATATTCGTCTTTCTCCTTTGTTGCTGGTGGATATCGGCGATGAACGGACATCATGCCGGAGCTCACCGCAAATATCGTGCCGATAAAATGATGTCGGAGGATCCTGCTTCTCCCCCGCTATTTCATGGAAGCGCCCTCTGCGGCCGCCGACGGTGGCCGCCGGCATGGCAAGAACCGGAGGCACCTCTTGGATCCATCCATTATATCAGAACTCCAAGTTCTGATATATCGCATTTTAAGAACCTTGAATTCCGATGCGCAGGACGGGCCGGCGGCGGTGAACGCCTGTCCGTCGAGGAGCGATCGTTTTTTCCTGCAGCCCCGCCAAACGGTCCGCCCGGAAAGCGTGCGCCTGTTTGCGCTTGAAATTGTCCTGAAATCTCCTTAAAAAGCGAACTGCAAATTCTTGTTTTTTCTCGAACGTGAGATATGCTGTGGCCGATAGGTACTTTTCTTTGGGGGGAAGGCGATGGAATCGATTCTGGTGATCAGCCGCGAACGGGATGCACAGCAGGCGATCATGTCCGCCTTTGGGCCGGAATGCCGGGTCGAACGGGCGTCGCAGCCGGTCCGTGCACAGTCCCTGCTGCAGAAAAAATCCTATGAATTTGTGTTCATCGACATCGATCTCCTTCAGGCATTCTTTCCGGAGCATTCCATCGAGGAGGCCA
Organism: uncultured Desulfococcus sp.; assembly: GCA_913060435.1. Lineage (GTDB taxonomy): Bacteria > Desulfobacterota > Desulfobacteria > Desulfobacterales > Desulfococcaceae > Desulfococcus. The sequence goes on along the minus strand of CAJXSB010000194.1, from coordinate 2,875 downwards.
TGTCCCGTTTTTCCATCGGTCATGATGCTGCCAAGACCATTGTTCTGGCGCCGAAAAGCCGAATCCGGCAGATGGTCCGGGCGGTGAAATCCGGGGCCGGCGACTACCTGACCTATCCGGTGGAACCGGAAGAGGTGATGCTCGTGGTCAACAACCTTCGGGAGTCGATGATGCTCACTTCCGAGCTGGCCTATCTGAGGGAGCGCCATCGCCGGGCCGAGGTCCCCGAGCTCGTTCACTCGCAGAACCCCGCCATGATGCGGGTGTTTCATGATATCCGAATGGTGGCGCCGACCCGGACGCCGATTCTTCTGGTCGGGGAGACCGGTGTGGGCAAGGGGGTGCTCGCCCGTCTGATCCATCGCCAGAGCCATCGCAGGGGCGCCCCGTTCATCAGCGTCCATTGCGGCGCCATCCCGGAAACCCTGATCGAAACCGAGCTTTTTGGACATGAAAGGGGCGCGTTTACCGGCGCCGGCCGCAGAAAGCCCGGGAAGTTCGAAATCGCCGGCAAGGGCACCATTTTCCTGGATGAGATCGGGACCATTTCGTCGCTGGTCCAGGTCAAGCTGCTGCAGGTGCTCCAAGACGGCACCTTCAGCCGCCTCGGCGGCGAGGCGGAGCTGAAGGCCGAGGCAAGGGTGATCACCGCGACCAACGCCGACCTGAAGCGCATGAGCCAGTCCGGAGAGTTCCGGAAGGACCTCTATTATCGTCTGAACGTCTTCCCCATTGAGATCCCCCCGCTGCGCAGGCGGCTCGAGGATATCCCATTTTTCGTGGAGATGTTCCTGAAAAAGCTGAACCGGGTGTATCTGAAAGAGATTCATGACGCGCACCCGCTGGTTATCGAGGCGCTGATGAACTACCGCTGGCCTGGGAATATCCGTGAGCTCGAGAACCTGATGGAAAGGGCCTACATCGTGGAGCAATCGAGGCAGCTGACGCCCGAAAGCTTCTCGGTGGAGCTGATCGGGGAGCAGGCATCCGCCGCAGCGGTCCATCCGGGCACCACCCTTGCCGACGGCCGCCGTCGAGCGGTGGCGGCCTTTGAAAAACAGTATCTGGTCGAGCTCCTGGCGATGCACAAAGGCCGGATCAACCGCACTGCGGCAGATGCCGGCATCAGTACGCGCCAGCTGAGCAAGCTGATGCGCAAGTACGGTCTCTGGAAGGAGTCCTTCAAATAACGCCGCTCCTTACGACGCCGGCGGAAAAGTACGAGTCTTTGGCACGTTCGTTGCTGTATATAAAGGCTTTGCAGAGAGCGTTTGGGGGTGTCTTCGCCCCGATATCATCCCCCGACGGCGGCAGGCCGCACGCGAATATCGGGGATGAATCTCATTTTTCCCAGCAGCATCCGGCGCAGCGCCGACAGAGAGGGAGCCATGCCAGAGGTTCGTAGAGCACAGAAGAAAAAAAGCGGTCTTATTATTGAGGGCGCGGACGGGCCCATCCGCAAAATGAGATCCAGGAAGAAGCCGGCACGGAAGTGCAGAATGTGCGGCAAGGATCCCGCCCCCAACTATTTTTACTGCCCCTCCTGCCATCATCGGGTAAGCCATTACTCGGTCGCGATGGAGGAAGAGCAGGATGAATTCGGTCTTTCGGGGGGCTAGCCCCCATCCATCCCCTGCCTTTGGTTGGAACGGGGCGCATCGGGGCGGCGCCGGGCCGCCTGGTCAGGAGGATAGCGAAGCCGGCGCCCTGTTTTTTCGGCCGTAATAGACAGTACTTTTTCCCATTACCGGATTGAGAAGCCGTTCGATAAAACGGGTGGCCGGGGGGTGGCGCATGAGGTCCCAGACCAGCAGTCGGTGATACAGGCGCACCGGCAGGGCGTCATCCCTGTCCAGCCCCACGAGGCACTTGAGCCACCAGAAAGGGGCGTGGAGGCTGTGGGCCCAGTGCCGTCCTTCGAGCGCCACATCCGCAGCGGCGATGAGATCCCGCATGCGCTTTTCGCCGTAGATGCGGATGTGCCCCCCGGGGGTCGACCGGTAGGTCCGCGAGAGCATCCAGCAGATTTTCTCCGGCAGGTACCTCGGGACGCTGACCACCAGGCGGCCCCCCGGCTTCAGGACCCGGACGAGCTCGGCAAAAGCGGCCCTGTGGTTGGGGACATGCTCCAGAACCTCCGAGCAGATCACCAGGTCGAAGGTGCCCTCGGGAAAGGGGAGGGCGGCAATGTCCGTCATTCCCAGGCACCATGCCCCCCGGAGTGCACCCATTTCTTTGAGAAGCGCCATCCGCTCCAGGGCCGCCTCGAGGTCTGCCCGGTTGATGTCGACCCCGATGGTCAGGGTGCCGGGGCACCGTGCGGCTTCCCCCATGTGCCGACCCGAGCCGCAGCCGACATCCAGAATGCGCTCTCCGGGCTGCAGGCCGGCGCGGCCGAAATCAACGGTGACCATCGATGACCTCCCGGTAGACTTCAACGGTTTTGCTGGCGGCGCTGCGCCAGGTAAAATGTTCCTGGACCCGCTGGAAGCCTTTTTGGCCGAGATTTCGCGCATGGGCGGGGTTGTCGATCATCTCCTGGATGGCCCTGCCCAGTGCCCGGGGATCTGCCGGCGGCACCAAGGTGCCGGCATCGCCCACAACCTCGGGTAGGGCGCCGCCGGTGGTCGAGATCACCGGGACGGCGCAGGCCATCGCCTCCCCCGCCGGAAGGCCGAACCCCTCGTAGACCGATGGCACCACAGCCATGCCGGCCCGGGCGTACTCGCGCACGAACGCGGTATCGCTGATTCGTCCGGTAAAGCGGATGCGGTCTCCGATGCCCAGCTGTCGGATGAGCTTGACGATTCCCCCGTTTTTCTTGGGCGCCCCGACAACGACGAGGCGGAGGTCCGGCGTTCTCCGGGAGACGTCG
>CAJXSB010000193.1 GCA_913060435.1 uncultured Desulfococcus sp. | reverse complement strand
GGATTCCCCCAACAATATTCCCATTGATGCAGATACTTTCGACATGCTCTGGGAAGACGCCCTCGCCGTGCTCCGGAAGAAAAAAACCTTCTATGTAACGGATCGGGTGGTTGGCGCCGACGCATCCTATGCACTCCCCGTACAGACGTTCAGCGACCAGGCTCTCACTGCCCTGTTCACCCTGAACATGTTCCGGGCGGTGCCAGAGAATATCGAACAGAGCCTTTTTGCCGACCGAGGCTTTACCCTCCTGGTCCTCCCTTACGACAAGATCGATACGGCCCGCTATGAAGGGCGCCTCAGAACACTCCCCGACGGGGGAGTGTCGAACATGGCCATCGTCATGGATCTGTCGAACCGGCTGGGCCTGGTCTATGGATCGGCTTATGGCGGCAGCGTGAAGAAACTGATCTTTACGGTAATGAACTATTATCTGCCCCTGGAGAACATCCTTCCGATCCATTGCTCCGCCAACGAAAACGGCAGCGGGGAGTTGAGCCTCTTTCTGGGCCTTTCCGGGACGGGCAAGACCACACTCTCCGCAGATCCCAACCGGGCCCTGCTGGGCGACGATGAGCACGGCTGGAGCGAAAACGGCATCGCCAATTTCGAGAATGGATGCTACGCCAAGCTGATTGATCTCAATCCGGCAAAGGAGCCCGAGATTTACCAGGCGGTATTCCACGAGGATGACTACCTCAACCATGGGGCCATCGTGGAAAATGCCATGATGTACCCCAGCGGACGGTTCGACCTGTGCGACGACCGGCTGACGCCCAACAGCCGCGCCTCGTATCCTCTGCGCTTTCTGAGCAACATCAAGCCCTCGTCCACCGGCAGTCACCCCAAGAATATCATTTTTCTCACCGCCGACGCCAATGGTGTCATTCCGCCGGTGTCACGGCTGAACTCCGCTCAGGCCATGCTTTGGTTTCTCATGGGCTACACCAGCAAGCTGGCCGGAACGGAGACCGGCATCGTCGATCCCGTATCGACCTTTTCGCGGTTTTTCGGCCAGCCGTTCATGCCGTGCCTGCCCCATATCTATTCGGAGCTGCTCGGCCGGAAGATGCGCGAGCACGAGACGAAGGTCTACCTGATCAATACCGGTTGGAGCGGCGGCCCCTATGGCGTGGGCAGCCGCATGGACATCATGTTGACACGGGCCATGGTGGATGCCGCCCTGGATGGAAAGCTGGAGGGCGTGGAATACCGCACCGACCCGCTTTTTCACCTGGAAGTGCCCCTCTCCTGCCCCGGCGTGCCGTCCGAAATCCTGCTGCCGGAAAATACCTGGGCCGACAAGGAGGCCTACCAGAAGCGCGCCTTCAAGCTCTCCCACGAATTCTGCGACCATTTCGACAAGGCCTATGGCAATAAGAACATCGACCCGGATGTTCAGCGGGAGTGTCCTGGGAAATAGCATTTCTGCCAATTCAGTGCGTCAGGGGAACCGGGGGGGAGAGCCCTCCCCGGTTTCTTTATTGGCTTCCCGCAGCAAGGCGACCCGCCGTGGTCGGCGCCCCGGCGGCCGGCCCCACTGGATCATCTTTTCCGCACCGGGAAGGACGGTCCTGCGGTCGTCCGGGAGCGGGATCTGCGGGTGCGCCGTCAACTCCTCGAAATAAGGCGATACAACGATTTGAACATGCCGATGATACGGATGGTTTTCAGCCCGCGAATGCTGGTGGCGTTTCTCATGGGCTTTTCCTGCGGCATGCCGCTGCTGCTGACCATTACCGTCCTGCAGGCGTGGATGAAGGAGGAGGGCGTCGACCTGTCGGTGATCGGGCTGATGGCGCTGGTCGGGCTTCCCTACACCGTGAAGTTTTTGTGGGCGCCCCTCCTCGACCGCTACCGGCTGCCCTTTCTGGGTCGTCGACGGGGCTGGCTCCTGGTGGCCCAGGTGGCCCTGGCGCTGGCCCTGGCCGCACTGGGGATGACCCGCCCGTCGGAGCACCCGTGGATGGTCGCCATCGCGGCATTCTGGGTCACGTTCTTCAGCGCCACCCAGGACATCGTCGTCGATGCCTTCCGCCGGGAGGACCTTTCGGACAACGAGCTGGGCCTCGGCTCTTCGCTCTACATCAATGGCTACCGTGTCGGCATGCTGCTGGCATCGGGCGGCGGGCTCATTATGGCCGATTACATGCCGTTTTCCATGGTCTACATGGTCATGGCCCTCTGCATGGCACCCGGCATCCTGACGACCCTTCTGGCCCGGGAGCCGCAGGTGGACGAAGTGCCGCCGAAAACCCTGCGTTCGGCGGTGGTGGATCCGCTGATCGAATATTTCAACCGGGAAAACGCCGTCTGGATCCTCGCCTTCGTCCTGTTTTACAAGATCGGCGATACCATGGCGCTGGCCATGACCACGCCTTTTTATCTCGACATCGGGTTTACCAAAACGGAGATCGGAACGGTGGTCAAGCTCTTCGGCTTCTGGGCGACGGTGGGCGGGAGTCTGCTGGGCGGGGTGGTCATGCTGCGCCTCGGGATCAACCGCTCCCTCTGGATCTTCGGCTTTTTCCAGATGGCGTCGATTCTGGGTTTTGTGGTACTGGCACGGCTGGGCCACAGCCTGCCGGCCCTTTCCGGGGTCATTGTCTTCGAGAACATGAGCGGCGGCATGGGGACCGCGGCATACGCTGCCTTTATGGCGAGCATCACCAACAAGAAATTCACGGCGACCCAGTATGCCCTGCTCAGCAGCCTGATGGGCATCCCGAGGGTGATGGCTGCGGCCCCGACCGGTTTCCTTGCAGAATACCTGGGATGGGAGGGCTTTTTTGGCTTCTGCACCGTCATGGCCATCCCCGGGATCCTGCTGCTGGCGAAATTTGCGCCCTTCCGGGCGGAGGGGAGAGCGGATGCCGTACATTGACAAGCAACTTTCCATGAGTAACATTGATCCATGAATGATATCAAGCAGATCACGGCCATCGATGCCCGCCTGAAGGCACTGGCGGAAGAACGCCGGGGCATCCTGTCGATGCCGGCCGAACAGGCCCGGGAGGCCATTTTTGAGAGCCCCCATGGGGTGGCGCTGGTCCATTCCATTCGGGAGGAGGATTTTTACTTCCTGGTGCAGGAGATCGGAGGGGAGGACGCCCTGGAGCTTCTTGGCCTCGCTTCTGCCCGCCAGTGGGAATTCCTCCTGGATATGGACATGTGGGAAAAAGACCGGATATCCCTGGCAACCTGGACCCGCTGGCTCAACCTTCTCATGAGGGCGGATCCCAAGCGTCTGGTGCGCTGGATATCCGAAGAGCATATCGAGGAGATCGAGTATTACCTGTTCCGAAACCTCCAGGTGGTGTTCCGGGAGCACGACGAGGATCCTTCGGATTTCGGCGAGGGGTTTCACACCTATGACGATGTCGTCTACGTCCGGTTCGACGACACCCTGTATGACCCGGAGAAGGACGCCGAGGCCCTGGCCGAACGGGACGCATTCCTGGAGGCGTTTCTCAGCCGCCTTGCCGCAGATGACCATGGCGTATACCACAACATGCTGCTGGAGTCCCGGTGTGTTATCCCTGCAGAGCAGGAGGAGGAGGCGTACCGCCTGCGAAATGTTCGCATGGCCGAGAAGGGGTTCCATCCGTTTGACGAAGCCATTGGCATCTACCAGGGGCTTCCTTTGGAACGGCTCCAGGGCGCGCACCCGGAGGCGCCTTCGAAGCGGCTGCCGTCCGGCGGCGCCCCGCCGCCGTTGTACCCTGTCAGCCTGCTGGAGCCGGAGAGCCTGCTGGGCCGGAGCTTGGCGCAGATGGAAGCCCAGGGGGACATCGACGCGCTGCAGTCCGAGTTCGCCGGGCTCTGCAACCGGATCATTTCAGCGGACCAGCAGAACATCCAGGAGCGGGAAGCGCTGCGGCCGGTGGTGAAGAAAGCCTGCGGCTACGTCGGCATCGGGCTCGAAGCCCTGGCCGGCGGTCCGGACGTCCCGCCCGAGCAGGCCGCGTCGCTGATTCTGGCGCACCCCCTCGAGATGATCTTCCGGGTGGGATACGGCAGGGCCCTCGACCTGAAATGGCGGGCGGAAAAATGGCGTCGGGAGAGCTGGGCGGAAGCACGCGGGCTGCCCCTGAGCTTCTGGGGCGAGGCGTGGCTCGGGGTTATCGGCGGCCTGTTGATCCGGCGGCCGCTTTTTTTCGACAACTATCGAAGCGGCGTGCTCTACCGGGAGTTTCATGCCATGGCGGACATCGAGGCCGCAGAGAGGGTTCTGGCGCAGGTGATCGCCGTGGATGAGCTCTTCGGGCTCATGGGCGATATTCCGATACCGTCGGAGCGGACCATGGTGACGTGGGAGCGACTGATGCTGAGCCTTTGGGCCCGCCACGCCGTCGGGCGCGAGGACATCGGGCTGGTTCTTCCGAAGGAGGTGTTCCGGGATTTCTATGAGACGCTGTGGGAGGGCCATCTGCCGACGCGCCGGATCAGCGATGCGGCAAAGGAGCGGTTCCTGGAATGGCTCGCCGGAGCCGCCCGCCTGGAAGTCTACGCCCTTTCGCGCAAGTTCCGGGAAACCTTTGAAGCGCTCTTTGCCGCTGTTGAGGAGGAATACCAGGCGGTTTCGGGAGACGATCTTGATCCCAGACACGTCCATTTCTTCATGCTGTCTTGACAAGACGGTGCAGATGAACTTAGATAGAGCTTTTATATCCGTGACAAGGAGAACCGTAATGCCGATATACGAATTTAAATGCCTGGAGTGCAACGAGTATTTTGAGATTCTGGTGACCCGAATCGACGAAGAGGTCGACATGGCGTGCCCGAAATGCAAATCTGAAAATTTCGAGCGGGTCATGAGCACCACCAATTACGCCATGGGTGCCGGCGCCGGCACCGGTGGAGCATCCGGCGTCAAGACCCAGACGCGTCAGTGCTCGAGCGGGTCGTGCACGACCTATGAGGTCCCCGGAATGACGCCATAGCGCTGCACAGCTGCAGCAGGGCGCAACGACAAGGTCACGCCATGACATCCAAGGCACCTGCATATATTGACGCCTGCCGCACCGGTCTGCTGGACGAGAGGATCGAAGCGGCCAGGGAACGTCTGAAATGCTGCACCCTCTGCCCCCGATCCTGCCGCATCGACCGGACCGCCGGTGAGACCGGCGTCTGCAGGACCGGTGCCGAAGCATGGGTGTCCAGCTACGGCCCCCATTTCGGGGAGGAGGCGCCCCTTACGGGGACCGGGGGATCCGGGACGATATTCTTCACCCACTGCAATCTGCTCTGCCTCTTCTGCCAGAACTACGATATCAGCCACGGCGGTGCGGGGGATCCCGTCAGCGCCGGCCAGCTGGCCCGGATGATGCTGTCGCTCGAAAATAGCGGCTGCCATAACATCAATTTCGTGACGCCGTCCCACGTGGTCCCCCAGATACTGGAGGCGCTGAAGCCGGCGGTGGAAGGCGGTCTCTCGGTTCCGCTGGTCTACAATACCAGCGCCTACGACAGCGTCGATACCCTGAAGCTGCTGGAGGGCATCGTTGACATCTATATGCCTGACTTCAAATTCTGGCGACCGGAGCTGGCTGAAAAAGCGTGCGGTGCCAAAGATTATCCGGATGTCGCGCGAAGCGCCGTGCGCGAAATGCACCGACAGGTGGGCGATCTGGTCATCGACGCCGGGGGGATCGCGCGGCGGGGGCTGCTGGTGAGGCACCTTGTTCTGCCCAAAGGACTTGCCGACACCGGCAAGGTGATGCAGTTTATCGCAGCGCAGGTCTCCCCCCACACCTATGTCAACATCATGCCGCAGTATCGGCCCTGCGGCAGGGCCGCCGAGATCGACGGCCTTGAAGGCTATCCGTCCCGGAGCGATTTCGCGGCGGCCCTCAAGGCCGCCCGGGACGCCGGCATCACGCGGCTGGATGAGCCGCGTCGGACATTCATGCTGGCGTGACGGGATGGAAAGCATCTATGCCATTGGAGACATTCACGGCTGCCTGGAGAGGCTGAAGGCGCTTCTATCAAAGATCGACGATGATCCGGCGCGGGATCAACTGGTTTTCCTGGGGGACTATATCGATCGGGGGCCGTCTTCCTTCGAGGTGGTGGACTATCTGATTCAGCTGGAGAAAGAGCGCTCCGGCGTTGTCTTTCTGAAGGGCAACCACGAGGAGATGTTCGGCCAATACCTTTCCGGGGCCGATCGGACGCTGTTCTTAATGAATGGCGGACAGGCGACCGTCGAAAGCTACATGAAACATCGCAGCGGCCGGGATGGTGAGCTGGTCCCGCCGGCGCATCGCCGTTTTTTGGATTCCCTGCGTCTTTATTACCAGACCGACAGCTATATTTTTGTTCACGCCGGGCTGCGGGAGGATGTCCCGATTGCGCTGCAGCGCCCCGAAGACCTGCTCTGGATCCGGGACGCCTTTATCGCTTCCGGGCATGATTTCGGCAAGCGGGTGATTTTCGGCCATACACCGTTCAATCAGCCGCTGGTCCAGCCCAACAAGATCGGCGTCGACACCGGAGCGGTATACGGCAACAGGCTGACCTGCGTCAAGCTGCCTGAGGTCGTTTTTTTTAGCGTTTAGAGAAAGACGTCTGTTGTTCTGAACGGCCGTCGCCCCGGGCATCGTTCATCATGGAGGGTGCGGCCCTTACGTGTCCGCTGGAGGAGTACTATTGATAGGCAAAAGATCTGCTATGACCGTCGCCATTCTGCTGCTGGTCATGAACGGCACGGCGCTGGCTGAGCGCATGACGGTCAACGTTCCCATGGCCAACGTGCGATCCGGCCCTGGAAGAAACTACAGCATACTCTGGAAGCTTGAAAAATACCATCCCATCGACGTCCTCAAGAAGCAGGATCCCTGGTATTATTTCCAGGATTTCGAGAGCGACAAAGGGTGGCTCCATAAATCTCTGGTCAACGGTGAGCCTTCCGTTATTGTGATCAAGGAGCGCTGCAATGTCCGATCCGGTCCGGGCACCGATCATGACGTCGTTTTTACCGTCGAAAGGGGGGTCCCGTTCAAGGTGGTCAAGCGGGAAGGCGACTGGATCAGCATCGTCCATTCGGACGGCGACAAAGGATGGATCCACAAAAACCTGGTATGGTAGCAGCGTGTGAAATGTTCTGTGAATTCGAATAAAGGAGAGACATGTTTCCAATAGAGAAAGAAAAGCGTGTTGTCGTTGGCATCGGCTCCGCTTTGGTGGATATTCTGGTGCATGAGACGGAGGATTTCATTCATAAGGCGGGGGCGGTCAAAGGCGGCATGGCCTACGTTGACAATCGGATGATCGATGAGACCATCCGGATGGCATCCCAGTCGCCTTTTTTCGTTCCCGGCGGGTCCGCCTGCAATACGGTGATCGGCGTCGGAAAGCTGGGCGGCTTCGCCCGGTTTGTGGGCAAAAGCGGCAACGGAAATCTGGCCGGACTTTTTGAATCGGACCTGAAAAGCAATAACGTGGAGCCGTGGCTCTTCAAATCGACATCCCTGACGGGCCGGGTCCTTTCCATCATCACGCCGGATGCCCAGCGGTCGATGCTCACCTATCTGGGGGCGTCCGCCGAAGCCCAGCCTGGCGACATTACGCCGGAGTGCTTTGCCGGCGCCGCAGTAGTGCATGTCGAGGGGTATCTTCTGTTCAACCGGGAACTCATCCAGGCGGCGCTGGACGCGGCAAGGCATGCGGGCGCCAGGATATCCCTGGACCTGGCCAGCTTTACGGTCGTCAATGAATCGAAGGCATTTCTGGAGAAGCTGGTCAAGCAGTATGTCGATATCCTGATCGCCAATGAAGACGAGGCGCGGGCATTCACGGGGCATACGGATGAATATCGTGCGCTGGAAGCACTCGCCGAGACAAGTGATGTCGCCGTTCTGAAGCTGGGGGCCCGGGGCAGCCTGATCGCCTGCGATGGGCGCGTTTTCAGGGTTGCCCCGATGCTCGACAGGCCTGCAGTCGATACCACCGGCGCGGGAGACCTGTGGGCATCGGGGTTCCTTTACGGCCTTGTCAACGGCCTCACCTTGGAGCAGAGTGGCGCCCTGGGGTCGCTCTGCGGCTACGAGGTCTGCCAGGTGGTCGGTGCAAAAATACCCGACGAGGGGTGGCAGCGGATCAAGGCGACCGCAGGACTCGAGGCCCGTCCGGGCTGGCTCTCCAACTGATGGGGCCGGAAGAACGGGCATGGTGCAGGGTGTTTCGCTTCATCAAATGAACACGAATGATAGTTTTGGGATACATGCGAATGAGGAGGAGGCGTGGCAGTAAAGCGTAAAAACCGTAAAGAGCTGGTCAAGCAGCAGGACGGATTCCTGACCTTTTCCCAGAGGCTTCTGGCGACGGTGGTCCAATACAAGGTTCACGTCATCAGCGGCCTGGCATTGATGCTGGCCGTGGTGTTGCTCGTTTCAGGCATCCGAT
>CAJXSB010000192.1 GCA_913060435.1 uncultured Desulfococcus sp. | reverse complement strand
GCGGCGTGATCTGGTGCAGCGCCTTCCTGGCGGCGATTTTTTCGATTTCCAGCCGCGTCTCGAAAAGGTCCTCGATGTCGTGGTCGCTCATCTCCGCCACCAGGTAGCCGGCCCTGGGAATGGCGGTCAGGAGGCCTTCCAGGCCCAGTTTGTGGAGGGCTTCCCGGACCGGAGTCCGGCTCACGGACATTTCTGCAGCCAGGCTCGTTTCCACCAGCCGTGTCCCGCCGGGAATTTTCCCGGTGATGATGTCGCTCCTGAGTCGGCGGTAGACCTGTTCGGTCAGTGACATGTCGGCGCTGCCGGCGTTCGGGTAAGATGACATCTGGAAGCCCCCTTCTCTGTTGTCGGGCCGTTCTATACCTGGTCCGGACCTGGTCCGGGCAGATCCCGGCGGCGGCCTGAAAAATGCTGTATCCATCTAGTATACAATCCAGGGTTTGTCAAGATAAAACCCGCGGCGCATGTCGATTGAATTGATTATAATAAATATTGATATCAATATGATATCTACTTACAGGCTGTGGTGATATGCTTGACATACAATCTAGTTCCACGTATGATACCGGCGCTGCGGGCGAGAACCCTTCGGATGAACATGGAGACAATGATGTATCGATTAAAAATTACGGTCGAACGGATAGACGGGTACTGCAACCAGCCCATGATGGTGGGCGACCATTTTATCGTTGACGGCGGTAAAATCATGATCCCGGACGGCAGGCACATGTGCATGTGGGCCCTCCAGAGCATGATGCCCATTTTCCCGCTGCTCCAGCGAGCGGAACCCCGGAAAGGCGACTGGACGGGCAAGCGCGGGCAGGTCTTCGTCTGTCCGGATCCCAAGGGGCGGGTCCATTATCGGATTGAGAGGGTGGCGGCAGATGATTGTGATTGATCCGGCAAAATGCTCTGGCTGCAGGCGCTGCGAGGTCAACTGCGCTTTTTTCCACACCGGCCGTGTGGGCCGTGCCAGTTCCCGCATCAAGGTAGTGAAGCTCGAGGCGCTTGGCATTGACTACCCGGTGGTATGCCGCCACTGCGTGGAGCGATTCTGCAACCGGTGTCCCGAGTCCGCCATAGAGATCGGGCCCCTCGGCCAGGTGCTGATCTCCCCCACCCTCTGCACCGCCTGCGGCACCTGCGAACGCCTCTGCCCCATCGGCGCCATCGAGATGTATGGCGGCATTCCCCACGTATGCGACCTTTGCGGGGGGGAGCCACGATGCGTGGCCCAGTGCACCATGGGGGCCATCACCTTTGCGCCGGCGGCCTCGGGTACCGTCAGCCTGAAGCCCTTTCGGGAGAAGGCGCGGGGTGCGACGACCGAGGCGAGGCGGGTCTGTTTCGCCCTCGCTGAAACCCAGGTCCTCCGGGAGACGTGGATTGCAGAAAGGGGGAGATCGTGATGAATGGATATGCGGGATGCATTCTGCGGGTGGACCTTACCTCCGGGGAGATCCGGAAAGAGAAAACCGATCCGGCCGAGATGCGCAAGGTCATCGGCGGCAGGGCCATGAACTCCATGCGCTTGATCCGGGAGCTGAAGCGCGACATCGACCCCCTCTCCCCCGAAAACCTGCTGATCCTGGGGGTGGGGCCGCTGACCGGTTCTCTCCTGAGCGCGTCGGCCTATACCACCATTTCCGGCAAGTCCCCCCTTACCGGCATTCTGGGGGATTCCGCCGCCGGCGGGCACCTGGGTCCGGAGATCAAACAGGCCGGCTACGACCAGATCATCATCACCGGCCGGGCGAAAAGTCCCTGCTATATTCTCATCGCAGACGAGCACGTGGAGATACGGGAGGCGTCACACTTCTGGGGCCGGGATATCTGGGAGACGACCACCGCCATCCGGAAGGCGCTGGACGACAACGCGGTTCAGGTGGCCGCCATCGGGCCGGCCGGGGAAAATCTCGTCAAGTTCGCCACCGTGGCCTGCAACAATTCGCGCATGTTCGGCCGCACGGGAATGGGGTGCCTGTTCGGGTCCAAGAACCTCAAGGCCGTCGTTGTGCGCGGCACGGGCCGGATCACGATGGCCGACCCCCCGGGATACCTCGAACTCTGCCGGGAGCTGGACCAGCGGATCTTGACCCATCCGGAATACGAGCGCCGGAAGAAGTTGGGCTCCACCCTCCTGATGAAGGCCCTCAACGGTATCGGCATCCTGCCCGTCAACCATTTCCAGGAAGGGCTGTGCAAATACGTGGACCAGGTATCTGGAGAGCGCCTGGCCGAGCGCTACAAGACCAAGAACAAGGCCTGTTTCAACTGCAACATCCATTGCTCCCGGTATTACATGACCCCGAAGACCGAGGGGGAGGGGCCGGAATTCGAAACCCTCTGCTCGTACACCTCCCGCATCGGCAATCGGGACCTTGAATTCGCCCTGTCCATGACCTCATACCTCAACCGCATGGGCCTGGATTCCCTCAGTTCCGGCGAAACCATCGGCTGGGCCATGGAATGCGTTCAGCGGGGCCTCCTGACGTCGGAAGACCTGGACGGCATGGATTTTTCCTGGGGCAACACCCGGACCATTGAGCAGATCGTCCGCCGGATGGTCCACCGGGAGGGCCTGGGGGACGCCTTTGCCGAGGGCACCCGGAGCCTCGCCCGCCGGTTCGGCAAGGGAACGGAGACGTATGCCCTCCAGGTGAAGGGCCTCGATATGATCTGCGGCGACCCCCGCGGAATCAAGGCGTTCGGCCTCACCTACGCCATCGCCTCCCGGGGGGCCGATCACCTAAGGGCCGAGCCGTTTTTCGAACTGACGGGCCGGTACGAAGAGGCGGAAAAGCGCTTCGGGACCCGGGATGCGGGCGACCGCCTTTCCGACAACGGCAAGGCTGCCCTGGTGGAATACACCGAGCGCCAGGCCCTGCTCACCGACTGCCTCACCATGTGCAAGAACATCGGCCTGTCCATGGACATCATCGATTTCGACTTTGCCGCCCGGCTGCTCGCGGCAGGCACCGGCCTCAAGTTCACCCCGGAGCGGATCAACGAGGCCCTCCGCCGGAACATCATCGGCGAACGGAAGCTCAATATCGATTTCGGTGTGTCGCCCGAAGAGGACACCCTGCCGCGGCGGTTCACCCATGAACCGTTGCCGGAAGGACCGTCGAGCGGCACCGTCGTCCCTATCGATCGCATGGTGAAGGAATACTACCGGATCAAGGGGTGGGATGAGAACGGGGTGCCCGGATAGATCGCGGCGGCGGTGCCGCCCGCACATCAATGAGGCGGGCGGGTAAAGATCTCGGCCAGCCGGCTGCGGCGGTAGTCGAAGATCCGCCCAAGCTTCCGGCGGACGACAGTCCGGTGGGCCAGCTCCCCGAGAAGACCCCAGGGCAGGGCATAGTGGACGATGTCGGTCATCTCGACGCCGCCGGGCTGCTCCCGGAACCGGTGCTGATGGTGCCAGAGGCGGTAGGGGCCGATGCGCTGTTCATCCACGAAGAAAAAGGGTTCGGCCACATGGGTGATCTCGGAGACCCAGCACATGGGAAGGCCCATGATCGGCTTGAGGCAGTAGGTGATGATCATGCCTGCATACATGCTCTCCGATCCCTCCGAGGTGAGGGAAAAGTCGAGCCAGGGCGGGGTGATGTCCGGCAGGTTCAACGGGGAGGAAAAAAAATCCCAGGCCTCCGCCAGGGAGATGGGAAGCTGCTGGGTGCGGACGAGCTTGTGGATCATCTTCGGTTCGTCGATCGAGACTGCCGACCGTCCTTTCTTCTTCCGGGCCGCGTTTTCTGCTGCGGCGTTCGGGGGGATCGCCCGGGCCGGCCGTCGATGCGCATCCAGTCGAGGTCATTCCAGTGGATCCGGATCTCCCCGTCCGAGCCGATGAATCGCTCGGCGCTCTCTTTCGGGAACGAGATGAGGTCCACCGGCGCGTTCCTGGCGGCGGCTGTCCCGACGGCCTTTTCGATGATCGATGCCAGGGGCGCAAGGTCGGTGTGCCATTTCCCGAAGGCGAAATGGGTGCGGCGATACCGCCGGATCAACCCGTGGATCTTCCGGGATCCGACCCGTCCCAGCTCTCCCCAGAACTGCGGCGTCCCTGTGGGGTCCATCTGCACCAGGTCCGGCCGGTAGCGGTCGCCGATGGAGACCTCGATCATCAGCCCGGGGTATTCCGGCAGGTAGAGCGCCCACAGCAGCGCCTTCATCAGTACGTGGGCGGCGCCTTCATAGGCTTTCTTGACGAACACCGCCTTCCTGCCCTCGGCGCGGAATGTCCATTTGCTGCGCAGCAGCAGGTCTTCTTTCATGGCTCCAATACGATGGTGGCGAAGGGTGTCGGGGCCCGGAGCGCTTTCTCGTCGGGGCTCCGCCGCGAATTGGCCGGTTCCGGTTTATTGCAGATTGGGGTGCAGATTTGGCTGCAAATTCAGGCGCAGGTTCAGGAATGGGGTCCTGACGCGGCCCGGGGTTCGGCATCACGAACCGGTACCGCCGCCTTCCGAGGGGAGGACTTCCCGAAAGCGCTCTGGAGCAGGTGTTTCACAGCGCTCCGGTCGCCTGCGGTCAGCGAGACGATTTTTGCACCGGTATGCATCAGACCCAGGGTCAGCCAGGCGATCAGAAATGCGCCGCAGCAGTAGACCGTCAGGGCCATGATGTTGGCCAGCGGCACCGCCCTTCCATCGAGGACCAGATCAAAGGCCTGCCCGCCGATGCTCCTGGCCATCTCCTGGATGACGCCGGTTAAATAGGCCGGGGATTCCAGGATGGTGAAGACGAGCTGGAACACCTCCACGGCATATCGGAGGCCAATGATGATGATGGCCAGGCCGAGGCACGTGGCGATGAGGCTGACGACGCTCTTGGCGGTTTCCACCACTGAAACGGACGCGTTCTCTTTGTTTGCCATCGTCATCATGTGCCGTTCCACCTCCATCGGGAATCGTTGTGCGGGGATGCTGCAGTCCTGGTGCGGCATCCCGTTCATCAGACGCGGGGCGTCTGTCGTCACCGGCGTTCGTGCCTTGACCCTAATCCAGTTGCGATGATTTTTCAAGCCTTTATTGAGCGGCCTCCCTGGGCGCCACCCGCGCAGAAGCCCCTGGCGTGTTCTGGATAATGGATGCCTGCTGTTGGGAATCCCGACCGGGTTCCGGTTTCAGGGGCACCCTCAGGTGGCGCCGCAGTTTTGCGGCCGATCCGGCTGCGACGGATCCGGGCGGGAGCGGAAATGCCTGAGGTGCATGACGCCTGCTTTCAGGATCCTGCCGATGGGCTTGACGGAGATGAGCAGGAGGATCAGCACCGCTGCCGCTTCGACCCACAGGGGCATGACCTCGGCCGTCTGGCCGATGGCGGCCTGCGCCGATTTGCCGAAGGCGACGTAGATCTGGTCGAGCAGCAGCCCGCTGCCCACGGCGCCGATGGAGATGGCGGCCAGGTAGACCGCTGCGGCCCGCCGCCCCAGGATGCCGAACAGGACGGTCATCGAGGCCATATTTGTGGCGGGGCCGGCCAGCAGGAAGACGAGAGCGGCCCCGGGGCTGATCCCCTTGAGGATGAGAGCGGCGGCCACGGGGGTGGATGCGGTGGCGCAGATATAGACGGGAATCCCGATGACCAGCATGAGAAGCATCGACGGCAGACCCGGGCCCAGATGACGGGAAAGGAAGTCTTCCGGAATCCAGGCGGTGATGGCTCCCGCCAGCAGGATGCCCAGGAAAAACCATCCGGCGAGATCCCCCCAGAAATCATTGAAGGCAAATTTCATCCCGGCGGCGATGCCGGCGGGGAGACGGCGGGGCCTTGGGGCGATCTCCGCCCCTGCGGCGGCGTCGGGGGCCGGAGGCAGTGCCGGGGTGCGCCAGCCGAGCAGGTTTTCGGCGATGCCTGCCGCGACCGCAGTGAAGAGGGCCGCCACCGGGCGGGCAATGGTCATGATCGGGTCCATCAGCGCGTAGGTGACGGCGATGGCGTCGACGCCGGATTCGGGAGTGGCGATCATGAAGGCGGTGGTTGCGCCGTTGTTGGCGCCGTGCCGCTTCAGGGAGAGCGCCGCCGGCAGCACCCCGCATGAGCAGAGGGGGATGGGAATCCCGATGATGGCGGCCTTGAAGACCGACGCGAAACGGCCGCGGCCCAGGTGCCGAAACACCGTGTTCGGGTCGAGAAAGGCCTTCATGAACCCGCTGACCATGAGGCCGAACAGGATATAGACGGCCGACGACAGCAGCAGCTGCCAGGCGGCGTGGAGGACATGCAGGATTGGATCCATGGTGTTATTGCCTTGCCTCTATCGGTTGGGGCCGGGGCGCGTCCAGCAGTGCTTCACCGGCCGACACCAGCATCGCCCATCGGTCATCGCAAAGGCTGTAGTAGAGAATCTGCCCCTGCCGTCGCTTTTGAACCACCGACATCTCTCTCAGGCGCCGTAGCTGGTGGGAAACGGCGGATTCGCTTATGCCGAGGGACGCGGCAATGTCACAGACGCACATCTCCACCCTTGCAAGCGCCTGTATGATCCTGAGGCGTGTGGGATCTCCCAGGAGCCTGTAGGTCATGGCGAGCCGCTCGACCCGCGCATCCGACATCATGATGTCGCGCGCCTCCTGGACCTTGTCCGCGTGGATCATCCGGCAGTCGCAGCGGTCTTCGGCGGATGCCGCCAGCGGCTCATTTTCCGCGGATTCCGCAGAGTTCGCCATTTGAATATATGAATGTATGTTCATATATAGAGAATACTCTGTTTCAACGAGGGATGTCAAGAAGGGATTTTCCGGGGAAAATATCGCGTGGATGAAGTGCGAAGGCGGGGTGGGCATAAAAAAAGGCGTGGCCGCGCCGCGGCTGCCACACCTTATATAACAATTGACTTAGCGTTCGAGTTCCATCAGCCGATGAACACCTCGTATCCATCGCATGAACGAATCTCGACAGTTGAGATGCAATGAAACGGTTCCGCCGAGGGGAGACGTTCGGCGGGCGACGTCAGATGTCGAGGGTGCTCACCTCGAGGGCGTTGCTCTGGATAAAGTCTCTGCGGGGCTCGACCACATCCCCCATGAGGAGCGTAAAGATCTCGTCGGCCTCGACGGCGTCCTCGACCTTGACCTTCAGGAGCGTCCGCTTGTTCGGTGCGGGATTCATGGTGGTCTCCCAGAGCTGGTCGGGGTTCATCTCCCCGAGGCCCTTGTAGCGCTGGATCTGGATGCCCTTTTTTCCCTCCTCGAGGATATAATGGAGGAGCGTGGGCATGTCTTCGAACGTCCTGGGATCGGCGCCGGTTTCGGCGTGTTCAACCGTGTATGGCGGGTTCCCGAAAGCGAACAGCTTCTCGGAGAGCAGCCGGCATTTTTGAAACTCCGGGGAATGAACGAAGCGCCGTCCGAGTTTCAGGGCTTCATGGGTCTTGGCGGCGATGTCCCGGATGATCGTCTTCTCCTGCCCGTCTTCGCAGGTGGTGATGGTCATCTCGTACACACTGCGCTCTTCTCGCCATTCGGGCTCTCCCACCCGGCAGCCCCGTTCCTCCAGGGCCGCCTTCAGGCCCATCATCTTTTCCCGGTCCTGCAGGAAGGTTTCGTCGAGACCGTAGCGGATCAGAAATTCGATAACCTCCTGCGGGATGCCCTCCCGCGACAGCCGGGAGAGCCCGGTGACGTATCCGACCATCTCGCCGAAATGAAGGTAGAGCTCGTGACCGGAGAGGGCGGTCTCGCTGCTGGCGCTGCGGAGGATTTTCTGGGTGCAGATCCGCCGCAGGAGGTGCTCGTTGAGGCTGGGCTCATCCTTGAGATAGATTTCATTCTTTCCCTTGCCCACGCGAAAGAGGGGGGGCTGGGCGATATAGAGGTATCCTTTTTCGATAATCTCCTTCATCTGGCGATAGAAGAAGGTCAGGAGGAGGGTCCGGATGTGGGAGCCGTCGACATCCGCGTCGGTCATGATGATGACCTTGTGGTAGCGGATCTTGTTGATGTCGTATTCCTCGCGGCCGACCCCCGCGCCCAGGGCGGTGATGATATTCTTGATCTCGTCGCTTCTCAGGATCTTGTCGAGGCGGGCCTTTTCCACGTTCAGGATTTTGCCCTTGAGGGGCAGGATCGCCTGGAACCGCCGGTCCCGGCCCTGTTTGGCTGAACCGCCGGCGCTGTCGCCCTCGACCAGGAAAAGTTCGCGGTCCTTGGGATCTGAGTACTGGCAGTCGGCCAGCTTGCCCGGCAGGGTGGAGTCGGTCAGAGCGCCGGTGCTTCGGGCCAGGTCGCGGGCCCGCTTGGCCGCGTCCCTCGCCCGCGCCGCATCGACGGCTTTGGAAAGAATCTTTCTGGCCACCGCCGGGTTCTCCCCCAGGTAGATGGAGAGCTTCTCGTTGACCAGGGACTCGACGAGTCCCTTCACCTCGCTGTTTCCCAGCTTGGTCTTGGTCTGGCCTTCGAACTGGG
>CAJXSB010000191.1 GCA_913060435.1 uncultured Desulfococcus sp. | reverse complement strand
GGATTCGATGTAGGGCACATCCTCGACATCCAGGGCATGAAGGATATCCCTGTACAGCCGCAGCTTCATCTCCCCGATGACCTCCCGCCGTTTGGCCAGTCCCCGGGCAAAGGCCACGGCGTCGGGAACGACTGTCTCCATGGTGCAGGCCCTGCGAACAATGTGATGGCGTTCGCACTCTTCGGCGGTCAGGCGCACACCCGTGTGATGCATCTCCTCCAATTTATACATGGGGATGGCCTTTTTCAACAGCGCCAGCATCCCCGGCAGAAAGGGGATGCCCAGATCGACCTCGGGGAAGCAGAGGAACCCCCGGTCCGAGCGCATGAACCGGAAATCAAATGCGCAGGCCCATATGGCGCCCCCGGCAAAGGCATGCCCGGTAATGGCCGCCACCGTGATCATGGGGTAGGTCAGGGTCCGCCGAAGCAGGCGATTGAGCAGATAGAAGAAGTCCTTGGCCGCCGCCGTGTCCCGGCGCCGGATCACCGGCACGAGCCACTCCAGGTCGATGCCGTTGCAGAAGATCTTTTCGTGGGACGACCGCACCACCAGGGCCGCTGCGTCGGTCTCGGCTTCGATGGCATCCAGGGCGTCCAGGACCGCATTCAGGAATTCCGGGTTGAAGCGGTTTTCACCGTCCCCCAGCGTCAACAGCGCTGTGGTATCCTCCACAGCATAGTCCACCGTCGCCATGTCATTTCCTCCACCGCGTGAAGCATTCACGGGGTTGCGTCGTTTAAAGAATTGTATCGAATGGACGTATCACTTCACCGACGATGCGTCAACGACGGGATCCGTTTGAACAGCCTTCCGGATGCCGCCGGCCATCCTGCGCACCACAAAAAAGGGCAGCCTTTCGGCCGCCCTCGAAAAAATCGACTGGTATGGCGCTTTAGGAGCAGCAGTTGCTGGTAGTGCCGCACCCCGAACATCCTCCGCCGCCGGTATTAAACTCGACGCCGCAGGAGAGTTTGAAGCCGATGTCCATGAAATCGACCTTGATGGGTTTCACCTTTTCCATGAAATCCTCGTTGACGAGGTAGGTAAGTCCATCGATTTCATGGGTCAAATCGCCGTCTCTTGGCTCATCCAGAGCCATTGCCAGGGACGGGCCGCCTCAGCCGCCCTCATTCAGAAAGATCCGGATGGGCTCGATCTTTCTGCCCTTGAAATATTCCTGTAGCTGCGTCGTTGCCGACGGGGTTACTTCGAGCATGACAGTTCCTCCTTAAAAATATGGATTCATGGCCGATTTTCGCCATGGATTCTAAATCCTGATAAAGTTAGTCACACCAATAGAATTTGTCAATCAAAAAGCGCATCCATGCCGCACCACAAGGACTCCCGCCATCACCACGGCCAGGACCAGGGCGGCCACCAGCTGATCCGGCGTGAAGCGCCGCACGCCCTATGCCTCCCGGTCGAGCCCGAAAGCGGTGTGAAGAGCGCGGACGGCCAGCTCCGCATATTTTTCCATAATGACGCAGGAGATATGAATCTCAGACGTGCTGATCATCCGGATGTTGATATTTTCAGCGGCCAGGGTCGAAAACATCTTGGCCGCCACGCCGGAATGACTCTTCATACCGATGCCGACCACCGATATCTTGGCGATGCTCTGGTCTCCGTGAACCCCTTCGGCGCCGACCTCCTCGGCAACACGCCGGGCGGTCTCCATGGCCGCGTCGTATTCCGTCCTGGGGACGGTGAACGCGATGTCATTGGTGCCGTTCTTGGGTGCCGACTGGATGATCATGTCCACCACGATCCCGGCTTCGGCAATGGGGCCCAGCACCCGGGCCGCGATGCCGGGCTGATCCGGCACGCCCTTGACCAGGATGCGCGCGTCGTTTTTGCTGCAGGTGATCCCGGAGACCATCAGGCGCTCCATGTCGCACTCCTCACTCCAGACCATCGTACCCTCCTCTTCCGAAAATGATGACCGAACGTGTATCGGAACGTTGTATTTCTTGGCAAATTCCACGGAGCGGATCTGAAGCACCTTGGCGCCGAGGCTGGCCATCTCGAGCATCTCGTCATAGGCGATTTTGCTGATTTTCCGAGCTTTGCCGCAGATGTTCGGATCCGTCGTGTAGACCCCGTCGACATCCGTGTAGATCTCGCAGACATCCGCCTTGAGGGCGGCGGCGATGGCCACGGCCGAGGTATCGCTGCCGCCCCTGCCCAGGGTGGTAATGTTCCCCTCGCGGTCATGGCCCTGAAATCCGGCGATAACGACGATGTTCCGCCTGCCGATGAGCGCCTCGATCCGCTCGGCGTTGATGTCGAGGATCCTGGCATTGCCGAAGGCGCAGTCGGTCCGGACCTCGGCTTGAAACCCCATCAGGGACCGGGCCGGATACTTCATGGAGATGAGCGTCATGGCGAGAAGGGCCGCGGTGGTCTGCTCCCCCGTGGCGAGGAGCACATCGAGCTCCCGCTTCTCCGGCCGCTCGGAGATCCTGCTGGCCATGGAGATGAGTTTGTCCGTGACCCCAGCCATGGCCGATAGAATCACCACCACGTCGTTGCCGGCGTCATAAGCCTTGGCGACCCGATGGGCGACGTTCCGGATGCGCTCGATATCCGCAACCGACGTCCCCCCGAATTTCTGTACAATTACCCCCATTATTGCTCCTTCATACTCCTTTCCAGATCTTTGACCAGGATCGCCGCCCCCGGGCCGTGGACCGACATCCGGATCTCCCGCCGGCTCCCGCCGGCCGCCGCGATGTGGACGGCAAGATGGTCGCCCAGAAGATCCGGATCAAGCCGCTCCGACCACTCGACCGCTGCAACCCCGTCGCCGTAGAGGACGTCATCGAGGCCGATCTCCTCGAAATCGCCCCCGCCTGCCAGGCGGTAGAGGTCGACGTGGTAAAGCGGGCATCGCCCTGGATATTCGTTGATCAACGTATAGGTCGGGCTGGTCACGTAGCAGTCCTCCGGCACCCCCAGCCCCCGGGCCATGCCCTGGACGAACACCGTCTTCCCGCTGCCCAGATCGCCGTAGAGGGCGATGATGGCGCCGGGCCGGGCCCGCCGGCCGATCGCCCGCCCCAGCGCCCGGGTCTCGTCGGGCGAGCGCGTCGCCACGGTGACCGGGGCCCGGCTCATGGTGCCATTTCCCGCAGCAATGCCAGGAGGGCCTCGGTGCGCTCCGCCATGCGCAGCGCCTCCGCCTCGCTCGTTTCATGATCGTACCCCACGAGGTGGAGAATGCCGTGCACCAGAAGTTCGTCCACCCGCGCCCCCCGGTCGATGCCCATCTCCCCGGCTTCGCGCTCCGCAGTGTCGATGGAGATCACGACATCCCCCAGAAGGTATGGCGCCACTTCGGCAAAAGGCCCCTCCTGCATGGCAAAGGCGATGACGTTTGTCGGCCCCTCCAGATCCATGTAGGTCCGGTGGTATTCGGCCATTTCAGGATCGCCCACGATCAGAATGGAGAGTTCGGCGTTGTCATATCCCAAGGCGCTTAAGATGGTCTGCGCCTTCTTCTTTAGACTGCTTTGGGAGACGTTGCACCGGTTTTGATGGTTGCTGATCAGCACGCTCATGGTTTTCTCTGCCGTCCCTGGCGGCGTTCTTTTCGGGATATTCAATGCGATGGTGATGAATCCCGTTGAGGATTTTGTTGAAGCTCTTGGCGATGCTGTGAAGATCCTTCAAGGTCAATTCACAGTGGTCGAGCTGCCCGTCTGAAAAAATCTTGTTGATGAGGCTCTGAACCAGCCCCTGGATACGGGAAGGGTTCGGATTCTCCAGCGTCCGCGAGGCGGCCTCCACCACATCCGCCAGCATCACCAGACCGATCTCCCGGGTTTTGGGCTTGGGGCCCGGATAGCGGAAATTCTCCATCTTGACGGCGTTTTCCCCCCGAAGCTTGACGGCCTTGTCGTAGAAGAACCGGATCAGGCTGGTGCCGTGGTGCTGCTGAATGGCGCTCATGATCTCCTTGCCCAGCTTGTGCTTTTTGGCCAGCTCGACCCCCTCCTTGACGTGGGAGATCAGAATCAGGCTCGACATGGACGGGGCCAGCTTATCGTGCCGGTTCTCACAGCGCATCTGGTTCTCAATAAAATAGAGGGGCTTGTTGATCTTTCCGATGTCGTGGTAGTAGCCGCAGACCTTGGCCAAAATGGGATTGGCCCCGATCTCCGCCGCCGCAGCCTCGACCATGGACCCCACCACCACGGAATGGTGATAGGTCCCGGGCGCCTCCATCATCAGCCGGCGGAGGATGGGCTGCTCCAGGTTGGCCAGCTCGAGGAGGCTGATATCGGTGGTGTAGCCGAAGGCCAGCTCGAGCATGGGGACGATGCCTGCGGTGATGATGCCGGCGGCGATGCCCGACAGGAACGCCAAGCCCCAGTCCCAGATGATGTCGAAGCCGGGCACCCCGCGGATATAGATCGCAGCGCCGGTGACGAGCAGGATGTTCAGGAATCCGAGCCGGATGCCCGCCTTGATAAATACCTTCCGCTCCCGGCAGTGCTGCATCCAGAACGCCCCCATGACGCTGCTCAGGAAAAAGTAGAGGAAGACCTCGAATCGCCCCTGGAGCATCATGGCGGCGCAGGCCGAGAGCACCGCCGCGAAGGAGACCGCCGTTGCAAACCGCATGAAGAGGCAGACGGTCATGGCCCCTGCCGCCATGGGAATCCCGGCAAAGAGGGTGTCTTCGGAAATCTCGATGGGCGTGTTCCGGGTGAGGGCCGTGAAGAGGGTCTCCGAAGCGTTGGGCACCAGAAAAAAGAGGATCATCATCACCGACAGGAACAATACCGCCTTGTTGCTGCCCAGGATGGCGCTTTCCCGGCGTCGGGTCAGCAGAAAATAGCTGAGGAGCAGCATCGACAGCATCATCATCAGGCCCCCGAAGCTCTGCACATAGCCATTCTCCACCCGGCTCTGACGGCGCAGGCTGTTGAGCTTCAGCAGCTGCACCTCGGTCACCCGCTCCCCCTCCCGCAGGAGCATCTCTCCGGCCTTGATCTTGTAGAAAATCGGTTTGACCTGCTCCGCCGCCGCCGCCTTCCGTTCCTCGGTCTCGCGTCGGTTCAGGGTGATGTTGGGCTGGATGAGACGCTGGGTGAAATCGACGATCAGGTTGGCGGCGGTGTAATTGAGATCGCCCAGAATCGGCTTGCCCACGACGCGCACCATGGCCTTGGCCTGGTCGAGCCCGTAGAACGGGTCCAGGTTGCGCACGACGGTCTCCTCCCGGGAATCGACGCGCCGGAGGATGATGCCCCGATCGGCGTCCTTCATCAGAAGCTCCTTGTTGGAGACGACGCCCTTGGCCAGGATCCGGTCAAGAATGCCCATCATCAGCGCCGGGATCTCCGGAGAAAAAGCCTCCTTCTCGAGAAGGTTGAAGGCGCCGGTGCTGACGGTAATGCCAAGCGCCTTTTCGAAGGCGTCTTTCTGGGGCCAGACCCATCGCCCCCCGCTGCGGGCCATGTTTTCGGTGATTTCGGGGACTCCCCGGATCTCGACAGCCGGCGAGGCAGCGGGCCGGGAAGGCTCGTGCATCATGGCGAAGGCGCCCTCGACCTTTTCCCGCAGACTGTTGCGGAGAGCGGTGTTGTGGTCGTAGACCGTCAGCACCGACAGCGCAGCCTGCTGCCGCTTCTTCTCGGTGCCCGCCTGGTCCTCGATGAGAAAATCCCTGGGCGCCTTGATGTCGTGCTCGGCCACGTCCCCCAAAGAGTACGCCTGTCGCCGGATGATGGTATTGGGGTAGAGCAGCATCGTGAAGACAGACATGACCAGGATCAGGAGGAGCCACTTGACCGGCCCCGTGCTCTCCAGTACCGAAATCAGACTGTTTTTGAGCTTTTGGAAATTCATGCTTCCTTCCGTTTTATTTCATCCAGTTTTTCGTAGGCATCAATGATGTCCTGCACCAGCGGGTGCCGGACGACATCGGCCTTTGAAAAGAAGACGAACTGGATGCCTTGGACGCTTTGAAGGATCTTCCGGGCCTCCACCAGCCCGGAGATTCGGTTGGGGGGAAGATCGATCTGGGTGACGTCGCCGGTAATCACGGCTTTGGAGCTGAATCCGATGCGCGTCAGGAACATTTTCATCTGTTCGGAGGTGGTGTTCTGCGCCTCGTCGAGGATCACAAAGGAATCGTTCAGGGTTCTGCCGCGCATGAATGCGATGGGCGCCACTTCGATCACGCCCTGCTCCATCAGTTTGGAAGCCTTTTCAAAACGCATCATGTCATGGAGGGCGTCGTAGAGGGGTCTCAGGTAGGGATCCACCTTGTCGGTCAGGTCCCCCGGCAGGAATCCCAGGGTCTCGCCGGCCTCGACGGCAGGACGGGTCAGGATGATCCGATGGACGAGCCCCTTGGAAAGCGCCGCCACCGCCATCGCCATGGCCAGATAGGTCTTGCCAGTGCCGGCCGGCCCGATCCCGAAGACAATGTCGAACTGACGCATGGCATCAATGTAGGCCTTCTGCGAATGACTTTTCGGGGTAATGGAGCGCTTTTTGGAAGTCACGTACACCGTGTCCATGAAGATGTCCTTCAGGCGTGTCCGGTGGTCGTGGCTCAGGACGCTGACGGCGTGGTCGATGTCGTTGGGATAGACGGGAAAGCCGTTTTTCAGGAGTTCGTAAAGCTGCTCGAGAATGTTCCGTGCCAATGCCGCAGCGATGGCGTCGCCCTCAATGAAGACCGTACTGCCGCGGGCGTGGATGCGGCAGTCTGTTCCGGCGCCGACCCGAAGGAGGTTGCGGTTGTGCTCACCAAAGAGCTGCCGGGCCAGCTCGATGTCCGGAAAGGTGACGCTGTCGGGCTGCGGTTCGTCTGCGGCTTCATCCAGATGGTTTTCCATATTTTCTTCCATGTTACCTATTCGATGCTTCCTCCACGGATACGTCCGCGCCCGGCGCGCACTTTCCTGCCGGGGCTCCCCTTCTTCCGTTGCATTCGCTGCATGGGCTCTCCCTATCACAGGTCTTTCCGCCTTTGCAAACGGCATTTGCCCCTGCCACGGCTCCGGCCCGCGCTCCTTGCGGCGGTGGGGGCGGCACGGGCGGCGCCGCCCGGCCGCACTCGCATCAATCCAATCAATATATATCAGATCTGCCAAATCACAATAGGCCTCCACGTTGAGCGAATGGCGTTTCCGGCCCCCCGGCCCCGGAGAACACCGGCTGTTGAAGCCCGGAGGTTGAGAATGGGTCTTTTCCTCCTGGGGCTTTTGCAGGCCTGCCGCTGAAATGGATGCTGCCCGGAAACAATTTATCCAGCTGATTTTATGTGTTATTCCCGTGAAGGTTGACTTGCCCCCCTCCTTCTGATAAGGGACCGGGGAATCTAGGGCTTCGGCCCTGAAACCTGAGAAAGGAATCTGCATAACATGACAGAAAGAACACTATCTATCATCAAACCCGACGGCGTGTCCCGGGGCCTGATCGGAGAGGTCATCAAGCGCTTCGAATCAGCGGGCATCCGGATCGCCGCCATGAAAATGATCCACATGACCAAGACTCAGGCACAAGGATTTTATGCCGTTCATCGCGAACGCCCTTTTTTCGGCAGTCTGACCGATTTCATGTCCTCGGGCCCGGCAGTGGTCATGGTTCTGGAAGGCGAAAACGCCATTGCCCGCTATCGGGAGCTGATGGGCGCAACCAATTACAAGGAAGCCGCCGAAGGCACCATCCGCCGCGATTTTGCCACTGACATTGAAAAAAACGTCGTTCATGGTTCCGACGCACCGGAAACCGCCGCTTTCGAGATCAGCTATTTTTTCAATGCGTTTGAAATCAACCCGCGATGACCGTCGGCATCCACCGCGACAACATCGCCATTGTTCTGCAGCGGCCCCGCTATCCTGAAAATATCGGGTCCGCTGCCAGGGCCATGTGCAATATGGGGTTTGGCCGCCTGATCGTGGTCAACCCCGGCATCTGGGATGAAGAACGGATTCGGCGCCTGGCCACCCATGCGGCCGGATCCGTGGTGGACACCATCGAACGGTTTGATTCGCTGCACGATGCCCTGGCCCCATTTGGTCATGTGGTCGGCACCACGGCCCGCCTGGGCGGTCAGCGGCCGGTGATCAAGTCCCCCGACGTTCTGGCACAAAGCCTCATTCCCCTGTCCCAAAACAATGCCGTAGCCATTGTCTTCGGTCCTGAAGATCGGGGGCTCACCAATGCGGATGTGAAGCTGTGCCACCAACTGGTCAACATTCCCACCGCGGATTTTACGTCCCTCAACCTGGCCCAGGCCGTCATGGTGATTTGCTATTGTCTTTCCGTTGCCGGCCAGTCAGAGCGCCCCCGCCAATCTCCACGGCTGGCCAAACGCATTGAGCTGGATCAGATGTACGATGAACTGGCTGCGGCGCTGATTGATATCGGGTACCTGAACCCGGAAAATCCCGATTATTGGATGATCC
>CAJXSB010000190.1 GCA_913060435.1 uncultured Desulfococcus sp. | reverse complement strand
GAGCCGCATTCGAAGCAGGCCATGATGTTGTACATCTGTGCCAGATCGATGTCCTTCTTTCGGGATGCCAGCGCCAGCTTGCTGGGCACCAGGTTCATCGGGCAGGCATCCACGCACCTGCCGCAGCGGACGCAGTTGGTCTCCGCCTGCCGCTTGAGGTCGGCGTGGGTCAAGACGGTGATGCCGCTGGTTCCCTTGGTGACGGGGGTCGCCATGTCGGAGAAGGCGAAGCCCATCATGGGGCCGCCGGCCACGATCCGGGCCGCATCCGGTGTCAGCCCCCCGCAGAAATCGATCATCTCCCCCATGCTGATGCCCATGGGCGCCAGCAGGTTCTTCGGGCTCCGGATGCCCGCGCCGGTCACCGAAATGACGCGGTGGGTCAGCGGCTTTCCCCGCAGCACCGCGCGGGCCACGACGGCTGCAGTGGAGATATTGCTCACCGCCACCCCCACGTCGAGGGGCAGCCCGCCCAGGGGCACTGCGCGGCCCGTGGCGGCGAGGATCAGCTGCTTCTCACTACCCTGGGGGTATTTGGTTTTAAAGACCGCGATCTGAATGCCGGTGCCGGCGGCGGCCTTCCGGAGAGCCTCCACGGCCTTCGGCTTGTTGTCCTCGACGCCGATGATGATCCGCTTTGCATGGGTCACCTGCCCGAGCAGCAGGGCCCCGGTGATGATCGGTTCGGGGACCTCGAGCATCATCCGGTAGTCGGAGGTCAGATAGGGTTCGCATTCACAGCCGTTGATCATCACGGTGTCGATGGGCTTCTCTTCGTTGGGAACATATTTAACGTGGGTGGGGAAGGTCGCGCCTCCCAGGCCGACGACGCCGGCGTTCTGGATGGCGTCGATAATCTCCTGGTCGCTGTATTTCTCCAGCCCCTCCCGGGGCCACTCCCCGCCGAAGATCTCATCCCAGAGCGCCTGCCCGCTCAGCTGTTCGCCGTCTGCCTTGATCGGCATGGCCGGCACGTGACGGCCGTTGGGCAGGGTCGCCGTTCCGGTCTTCATCACCTTGCCCGCGATGGGCGTATGGATCGGCGCCGAAACAAAGGCGCCCGCATCCGCAATCTTATCGCCGAAGGCGACCACGGCCTTGGCCTTGACCGCCGGCTTGCTGGGTGCCCCCACGTTCTGCAGGAGGGGAATCATGACCTTTTTGGGCGGCGGCATGATTTCGATGGCCGCGTTTTCCGCAAATGATTTTCTCTCGGGGGGATGCACGCCGTGCGGAAACGTGCCGCCGCTCCCGAAAAACTTGAAATTGAAACCCATAACGACTCCTTAAAAAAACTTTGCCAAAAGCATGCGCCTTTGGCCTCGATCATAGATGAAATCCATAGCGAATTCTGTTCTTTTTTTAGCATGTTGGGATATACAAATTTGTTTTTCCTGTCAAGCGAGAAAATGACGGATACGTCTCATAAACAAAATGAATGCCATTCAGAAAAATAACCTTCGGAAGCGCCGGAATTAACCGCCTGCAATCAAAGGCTTCCCCAAGGTTTTTCACCCATCCTCCCAAAACCCATGCCGCATAGAGCCCGCGCCGGTTTGGTATCCTTTTTCGGCTTTCATGAGCCGGTGGTCCGCCGACCCGGGTCTACCCGGGCCTTCCGGCGAGGAGCGCTCGAAACCTGCGTTTTGTGTTTGACGTTTTGTGTCCTCTCCTGTAATGAACAGCCCTGAGCCACCAACAATACGAAAGACGCCCGACAAGATGCTGCAGCCAAGAAATCGCACCGCATCCACTGCCCTTGCCGACGATGCGGTGCTCGTTTTCCTGAGAGCGCCCGAACGCGGCAAGGTGAAAACCCGCCTGGCGCGCACCATCGGGCCGGACGCGGCGCTGGCACTTTACAAAGCCTTTGTGCTGGACACGCTCTCCATGCTCCAGGCCGCCGGCCGACAGGCCGTCATCTGCTTCCATCCTGCAGACGCTGAAGGCGCCCTAGCCGCATGGCTCCCGCGGCCGTACCGATGCTGGCCCCAGGTCGGCCGCGATCTGGGCGAACGGATGATGAACGCATTTTCGCGGGCCTTTTCCGAAGCCGCCCGCAGGGTGCTCCTGGTGGGAACGGATATTCCGGATCTGCCCGCATCCATCATTCAGGAGGCCTTCAGCGCACTCGACCGCCGCCCGGCAATCCTCGGACCCTCCAGCGACGGCGGCTATTATTTGATCGGCTTCCGCCCCGGGGGATTTCTGCCGGAATGCTTCCGCGGCATCCCCTGGGGTGAGGCGTCCGTGTTCCAGCGGACGCGCCGCCGGATGCAGCAGGCCGGAGTGCCGTGCCACATCCTGACGGAATGGCGTGATATCGACGACGGAGAGGACCTTCAGGATCTCATCCGCCGCCGGGACGCGCTCCGCACCAGCGCCCCCCGGACCTTCCAAGGCCTGGTGTCGCTGGGACTGCTGCCCGGCGCCGGACGGGCGAGCACCCCGGCGGGTGGGGACCGGTGCACCGAAATTGATTAATGCGCCCGAATATGCTACAGGGCAGGTCACTGTCGCCGTGGGCGGAAGCCGCAACGATCGGACACGAAAGGATGGACATATGGAAAACGACAAGAATACACCCCCGAACGATTCAGACGACAAGAACGTTCAGGTTTATTCGCTCAGCACCTGCGGCCACTGCAAGGCCACCAAGCAGCTTCTGGCGGAGTGCACCATTAAATACGATTTCGTGGATGTCGATCTGCTCGAGGGAGAAGAGCGGAAGGCCATCATCCAGGATGTCAAGAAATTCAACCCTCGCTGCTCCTTCCCCACCATCATTATCGGGAACACGGTTATCGTGGGCTACAAGGAGAAGGAAATCAAGGAGGCACTGGGAATGTGATGGATGTCGAAAAACTCTATGCGCAGCTGAAAAAAGTACAGGAGCCCCAAGGCTATTATTTCAACAAGGACAACGCCCGGACGATGGATCTCCTGGCAGGGCTCATCTATAACCGGGAGCGCTATGGCTACATGGCCTGCCCCTGCCGCCTGGCGTCCGGTGACCGCGAGAACGACAAGGACATCATCTGCCCCTGCATCTACCGCGAACCGGACGTGGCGGAATTCGGCAGCTGCTACTGCAATCTGTACGTTTCACCGGAATGGAATGAGGAAAAAATCCCCCACGAGTATGTCCCTGAACGCAGGCCTCCCGAAAAAATCGTCTTCTAGACCCTAAAGCGACAGGCGGCTCATCCGGGCCAGCGCCAGCATCAGCGCCTGGGTGCCCAGGCGCTGGCCCCCGTCGGCCATGACCGCATGGTAGAGCTGCTCGACCAGGGCGAGCCCGGGGAGCGCGAGCTGCATCCGCCGCGCCTCGTCGAGGGCAATGCCCATGTCCTTGACAAAATGCTCGACGAAAAATCCGGTGTCGTACTCCTTCCGCAGAATCCTCGGCGCCAGATTCTCCAGCGACCAGCAGGCTGCCGCACCGCCGGAGATGCTTTCGAGCATGGTTTCGAGATCCAACCCCGCGCGGGTGCCGTACAGCAGGGATTCACACATGCCGATCATGGTGCCGGCGATCATGATCTGATTGCACATTTTGGCGTGCTGACCCGCCCCCGCCCCTCCCTGGTATACAATCTTTTTCCCCATACGCCTGAAAAGCGGCATGACGGCGTCAAACGCTTCCCGCGATCCGCCCGCCATGATCGACAGGCGCGCCTCCCGTGCGCCGACGTCCCCGCCCGAGACCGGGGCGTCCAGCGCATGGACGCTGCGGGCTTCCGCCGCCGTGAAAATCTCCCGGGCCAGGCTGGGGCGGGTCGTGGTCATATCCACCAGCACGGCGCCGGGGCGGATGCCCGCAAGGAGACCCTCATCATCGAAATATACCGCCCGGACATCCGACGGCGTGCCGACCATGGTGAAGACCACATCGGCGGATGCTGCGACCGCTGCAGGCGAATCCGCCCAGGCAGCCCCCCCGGCGATCAGAGGGGCCGATTTTTCCTTTGTTCTCGTGTGAACCAGCGCTGAAAAGCCACCGTCCATCAGGTGCTGGCACATCCACCGGCCCATAACGCCGATACCGATCCATCCGATCCGGGTCTTTCCCGCTTCCATCCGCTCCATAGCGCCTCCTTGCATTCATTGGTGGGTACCGCCGTTGATCCACGGCGGCGGCATTTTTCTGCATATACCTGAAACCAGATCATATTTAAACCGTAATTTCTTCAGCCCCGGGCAAATCCCCGCAGCAGCCCCTTCCATCTTTGTTCTTGACAAAAAAGGTGCAACTTATATTCTCGTAGGGTTTATAAGCATATTTGGCACGGGAGATGTTCTGTTTCAGATTTTGTGAGGGGGAAAACGAATGAGAGTACTGGTTAGCGACAATCTTGGTGAAATTGGAATCCAGATGTTCCAGCAGGCGGAAGGCATTGAGGTGGACGTCAAGACCGGCCTGCCGCCGGAGGAGCTGAAAGCCGTTATCGGAGACTACGACGCGCTGGTGATCCGCAGCGCCACGAAAGTAACCGAGGGGCTGCTGGAGGCGGCCGGCCGCCTGAAGGTTGTCGGCAGGGCCGGCATCGGCTTGGACAATGTCGACATCCCGGCAGCCTCCAAACGGGGCGTCGTCGTCATGAACACCCCGACCGGGAATGTCGTGACCACGGCCGAGCACGCCATTGCCATGATGCTCGCGCTTTCCCGGAACATCCCCCGCGGCACCGCCACCCTCAAGGAGGGCCGGTGGGAAAAGAAGCAGCTCCAGGGGCGGGAGATCTTCAACAAGGTCCTCGGCGTCATCGGCTTCGGGAAAATCGGCTCGATCGTCGCCGATCGGGCCAGAGGCCTCAAGATGCGGGTGATCGTCCACGACCCCTTCGTCACCCCTGAACGGATCGAAAAGGACGGATTCGAGCCGGTATCACTGGATGACCTCTTTCGCAGATCAGACTACATCACCGTCCACGTGCCGAAACTCAAGGATACCACCGGCTTCATCAACCGGGATGCCTTCGACAGGATGAAAGAGGGGGTCATGCTCGTCAACTGCGCCCGCGGCGGCATCGTCAACGAAGCCGACCTCTACGAGGCCATGAAATCGGGACGCGTCGCCGGCGCCGCCCTCGACGTCTTCGAAACGGAGCCTCCGGAAAGCTCCCCCCTGTTCGAGATGGAAAACTTTATCTGCACCCCGCATCTGGGGGCCTCGACCAAGGAGGCCCAGACCAACGTCGCCGTCGCCGTCGCCGACCAGATCATCGATTACCTGAAGACCGGCACCATCGTAAACGCAGTCAACGTCCCGTCGGTCACGGGCGAACTGCTTGCCAAGCTCCGCCCGTATCTGGCGCTGGGAGACCGCATGGGCTGCCTCATGTCCCAGCTGATCTGCGGCCCGGTCAAGGCGGTCACCATTGAATATATGGGGGATTTCCAGGGACTCGACCTCTCCCCGGTCTCCACCGCCATCATCAAAGGCCTCCTCACACCGATGATCAAGGACATGGTCAACTCCGTCAACGCCCCCATCATTGCCAAGGATCGCGGCATCAAGGTCTCGGAAACCACCAATGCCGACGCCGAGGACTACATCAATCTGATCCGCCTCACGACGGAGACCACCGAGATGCGGATGTCGCTGGCCGGCACCGTTTTCGGCAAAAGCGACCCGCGCATCGTCAAGATCAACAACTTCCGGCTCGAGATGACGCCGCACGGTCATTCCGCCATCATCCACAATCTGGACAAGCCGGGGGCCATCGGCAGCATCGGAATGACCCTCGGAAAAAATAACATCAATATCGGGCGAATGACCGTCGGGCAGGAGCAGGTCGCCAACGGGGAAGAGGGGGATCGCAACATCATCTTTCTCGAGACCGACACCCCCATCCCCCCGGAAGTGGTCGATGAACTGAAGCGCCTGCCCCTGGTAAAAATCGTCATCCCCCTGGAGCTTTAGGGCGGCGAACACGCCCCGGACGGCGGCGCGGACGCTTCGGCGCCGCCGCCTCCCAAACCTGCAAACACATAGGAGGTTCACACATGGCTGAGGAGAAAGACAAGGCGACCGAACCGTCGGACCCCAAGCGGAAATCCGATGCGCAGATGGCCGAGGAGTACGAAGCCGCCGGCAAGGATCAGGGGGACGTTCCCCTCCCGAAAATCGATTTTTCCATGTTCATTTTTTCCCTCAATTCCTCGGTGCTGGTGCACCTGGGGATTCTGGACGACCCGGCGACCGGCAAAAAAACCAAGAATCTTGCGGCGGCGAAGCAGACCATCGACATCCTGGGGATGCTCGAAGAAAAAACCCGCGGCAATCTGACCGATCAGGAAAGGGATATGCT
The DNA here is from genome assembly GCA_913060435.1 of uncultured Desulfococcus sp. Taxonomy (GTDB): domain Bacteria; phylum Desulfobacterota; class Desulfobacteria; order Desulfobacterales; family Desulfococcaceae; genus Desulfococcus. The sequence goes on along the minus strand of CAJXSB010000190.1, from coordinate 2,152 downwards.
GCGGCACATCCTCTACGACCTGCGGATGATCTATGTAAGGGAAGCCGGGTAAGGAAAGCCGGGTAAGGAAAGTTGGATAAGGCGGTCCGCGCGCCCCGCCGCCCCTCCCCGGCGGAACGCGGAGGTTCCGAACTATGGCCATGAAAATGCTGTGTTTTTCAAGACTGCTGCTGCTGACGATCGTTGCAGGCCTTCTGGCGGGCATTCCGAATGCTCCGGCCGGCGCCCGGAATTCCGGCAGTCCGTCCAGCGTCAGCCAGATCGCCAGGTCGGTCGGCGCCGCCGTCGTCAATATCCGGGCGGAGAAGCATGTCGTGACGGGAGAGGGGGCACCTATGGAGGAAGATGGGCCGCTTGAACCGTTCGAACGGTATTTCGGCATGAATTCCTTCGGCGAATTCACCCGGGAGAGCCTGGGATCCGGTGTCGTCATCGACGAAAAAGGCGTTATCGTCACCAATCACCACGTTATCGAGGGAGCCGACGACATTCAGATTCACCTCAAAGACGGCAAGATCTACGACGCAGAAATCTTCGGGTGGGACCCCCATACCGATCTCGCGCTGCTCCGGATCTCCACACCCGTCAGCCTCCCGGCGGTCCGGCTCGGCGACTCCGACCGGCTGTCGGTCGGGCAGTGGGTCGTGGCCATCGGAAACCCATTCGGGCTCGGCCACACGGTGACTGCCGGCATCGTCAGCGCCAAAGGCCGCGTCATCGGCTCCGGCCCTTATGATGACTTTATCCAGACGGACGCCTCGATCAATCCAGGCAACAGCGGCGGGCCGCTCATCGACCTGTCGGGGAACGTGGTCGGCATCAACACCGCCGTCATGTCCAGCGGAAACGGCATCGGCTTTGCCGTTCCCATCAATCTCGCCAGAGGCGTCATCGAACAACTGCAGGAGACCGGGGAGGTCATCCGGGGCTGGCTCGGCGTCGCCACCCAGGAGATCACCCCCGAGATGGCGGAATACTGCAGCGTCTCAGACCGCGGCGGCCTCTTCGTCACCGAAGTCTTCGACGGTGGTCCTGCCGCTGCAGCCGGCATCCGCCCAAGGGACGTCATCATCTCTGTAGACGGGGCCGCCGTGGCGTCGCCCAGGGAGCTGACGCGGATCGTCGCCGGCATCCCGGTGGGAAGCACCGCCCGGATCGACACCGTCCGCGGCCACGAAAAACACGTCTTTGACGTTACGATCGCCAGAAGGGACGACGCGGCACTCGCTGTCCGGGTGGGCGGCTGGAGGGAGAAGGCGGACGCCCTGGGCATCCAGATCGCCGAACTGACGGAAGACGTCGCGCAACAGTTGAACATCCCCCTGGAGAACGGCGTGATCGTCACATCGGTCGCCAAAGGCAGCAGCGCGGCCGCCGCAGGGGTCCAGGCAGGCGATGTCGTCCGGGAGATCGACCACGAGGTCATCACTTCGGCAGCGGACTATCACCGCCGCATCGCCGATTCATCCAACGGAGAAGCGCTTCATTTCTTCATCCGCAGGGCCGGGCAGGGATTCATCGTCATCAAGGTAGCCAGAGAAAAATGATGCGGCACGACCAGTCCCAGCCCATTGAGATCCATACCACCGCACCGGCCAAGATCAACCTGTTTCTGCACGTCACGGCAAAACGGCCGGACGGCTATCACGATCTCTACAGCCTGATGTGCCCGATCTCTCTTTTCGATACGCTGGTGCTTCACTTCAGCGGACGCGGTGTCCGCATCCGCTGCAGCCACCCCGGCATCCCTTCGGATGAGACGAACCTGGCGTCACGGGCGGCAATGCTCTTCCTGGACCGGCTGGGCTGTGACCAGGGTGTGCACATCCGCCTCGAGAAACGGATTCCCGTCGCAGCGGGACTGGGCGGCGGGAGCAGCGACGCCGCCGCCGTGCTGAGAGCCCTGAACCATCGCTTTGGCCGGCCTTTTTCCAGGGACGAACTGATGGTGATGGGGCGGTCCCTCGGTGCCGACGTCCCTTTCTTTATTTTCAACCGACCGGCGCTCGCTGAAGGCATCGGCGACCGCCTGACGCCCTGTCCCGGCCTCAAGGCTTTTTTTCTGTTATTAATTGCATTTCCCTTTGGCGTGTCCACCGCAGATGTGTACAAAAACCTCAATTTGGGATTGACAAATTGTAAAAAAGCCAAT
>CAJXSB010000189.1 GCA_913060435.1 uncultured Desulfococcus sp. | reverse complement strand
AAATGGTTCATGAACCATTTTTTGCACTGGACTGGTGTTCCGCTCCGCTCCACACCAGCCAGTAAAAAAGGTGTTCGCTTCCAATAAATATTTGACGTCATGACGTCTAAGCGTTATTATGTCACAAGCAATATAGGAGGTGACATTATGGCAACACCCACAAAACGAGCCACTGTATATTTTGACCCTATTATACATAAGGCACTTAAATTAAAATCAATAGAAACATCAAAATCTATTTCTGAACTTGTAAATGAGGCCGTCAAAGAAGCACTCGCAGAAGATGCGGAAGATATTGTCGCATTTGAAGAAAGAGTTGATGAACCGCTAATTAGCTTCTCCGAAATGATCAAAAGGCTCAAAAACGATGGCCGAATATGAGATCTTTTTCAAAGAATCGGTTTGGAAAGATTTAAGAAAAACTCCAAAAAGAGATCTGAAAAGAATCCTCTCACGAATTGAAAAACTCGGAGATGACCCTCGTCCAATGGGCTGTGAAAAACTTACCGCTCAGGAACTTTACCGTGTCCGGCAAGGAAAATATCGTATTGTCTATTCAATACAAGATAATGACCTTACGATTTGGGTTATCAAGGTCGGGCATAGAAAGGGCGTATATCGCTGAAGCGAACCCATCATTCCAGCGGATCGCCTTCGGCGCCCGCTGAATTCAATCGTTCGGCCTCAAGGAACAAAGGAAAAAAACATGTCAAAGCAGTTGGAAGAAATTATCAATGTGGCCATGGAGCTTAGCTTAGAAGAGCGAGCGCAGTTGGCGGGGATGCTCCTGTCTAGCCTGGATGAACCATCCGAATCGGAGGTGGAGCGCCTCTGGCTACAGGAGGCTGAGCGTCGCCTTCAGGAGTTCCGAGAGGGCAAGGTCAAGGGCATCCCAGCGGAAGAAGTGTTCAACCGAGCTATCGCTGACATCTCATGAATTCTGAGTTTCTTCCCGAAGTTGATGAGGAGTTCCGCGAGGCGGTCCGGTATTACGAAAACGAGGCACCCGGGGTCGGCCTCAGGTTCGTAGCCGAGGTTCGTAGGGGCGTCACGTTCATCACAGAAAATCCGTATGGCGCGGCGGCCATCGGGAGTGGCATAAGAAGGAAGGTACTGAACCATTTCCCGTACAGCCTTTTGTACACCGTTGAGCCCGAGCTGATCCTGATCGTATCGGTCGCACACCTGAAGAGGCGTCCGAGATACTGGCGAGGTCGTGTCAAAGAGGTAAGAGAGAGGCTTGGCCGAACCAAGGGCTGAACAAGGACTGGCTTTTTCGCTGCGCTCAAAACCCAGCCTGTTAGCCCTACCGTTATGATATCAATATGTTAATCTTCGCATCTTAAAAAAGAGTGAATAATGGTGCAAAAATTTAAAAAGAAAACTTTACGTGGGTATGCACTTAACTCCTAACACCACAATATATAGGATGAGTGCATGGAAGATTTTCCAGAAACCTTCATTGAGTATAGAGAGCACTTTGCAAGTGAAGAGTCTTGCAGATCATTTCGTCGCCGTACGTTGTCCAAAAGGATTTCAATGCCCCATAGTGGTTCTGGATTCTCTATAGGACATGATAAAAGAACAACATGAAGAGTCGCACGATTTTCCATTTTAAAGCAAGTACAATATATAGCGGTAGTAGGAGCCAAGTGCATACCCACGTAAAATTTTAGTGACTTTTTAACCCGCCCCTCATCATCTTCTGATGGCGCAGTGACAATTTCACCATACCAGGCAGGATCTCCAGCCTGTAGCGCCGGTGCTGGGGCATGGACGGGTAAATGTCTCCCGGTGAGGGATCAGAGAGATGACGCGGAGCTGCCGGATGCAAACGCGACCCGTACAGATGTTGACCGTGACGCATGCAAAAGGAGGTTGGACAGTGAAGAAGAGAGGTGCAGCACAATGGCTGAACATCGTTTCCATACTGCTGGCAGCCATCGTCGTGGCGGCGTGCGTGTCCGGCACCGGGGACAAAAGGGCTGACGACGACAAAGCACATCGGGGAGTGCAAAAAGGCGGGCAGCGGAGCGTTCAGCTGGGCCCCCGGCCCTATTACCTCATCCAGGACATGGCGGAGAGTCCGCTGAAAAGAACCCTCGAGCAATGCACCGAAGGCCCCTTCCAGAAGACCGACTTCTCCATCAGCCATCGCGGGGCGGCCCTCCAGTTTCCGGAGCACACCCGGGAGTCCTACGAGGCGGCCGCCCGGATGGGCGCCGGCATCCTGGAATGCGATGTCACCTTCACCAGCGACCGGGAGCTGGTCTGCCGCCACTCCCAGTGCGACCTGCACACTACGACCAACATTCTGCTGACGCCGCTGGCCGCAAAATGCGCCGAGCCGTTCACGCCGGCCGAATTTGATCCGGTGACGGGCGAACGAATCAAAGCCGCATCGGCAATGTGCTGCACCAGCGACATCACCCTGGAGGAGTTCAAGTCGCTGTGCGGCAAGATGGACGCATCCAATCCAGATGCCACGACCGCGGCGGAATATGTCGGCGGCACCGCCGACTGGCGCACCGACCTCTATGCCACCTGCGGCACGGTGGTCAGCCATGCCGAGAGCATCGCGCTCTTCAAGGAGCTCGGCGTCAAGATGACGCCGGAGCTGAAGCGCCCCAGCGTGGGCATGCCCTACGAGGGGGACTACACCCAGGAGAAATATGCGCAGCAGATGATCGACGAGTACGAGGCCGCCGGCGTGCCCCCGCAGGATGTCTTTGCGCAGTCCTTCCATCTTGACGACATCGTATACTGGCTCGAAAAAGCGCCGCGATTCGGCAGACAGGCCGTCTATCTGGACGGCCGCTACGGCGATCCCGCCTTTGACCACACCAATCCGGAAACCTGGTCGCCCTCCATGGACGCGCTGGTGAAGCAGGGGGTCAATATCATCGCGCCGCCCATGTGGATGCTGCTCAAGGTCGATGCCAAAGGAGAGCTTGCGCCCTCGATTTATGCGGAGAAGGCCAGGGAGGCGGGCCTCGACATCATCACCTGGACCCTCGAGCGCTCCGGACCCCTCAAGGACGGCGGGGGGTGGTATTACCAGACCGTGACGGCGGCGATCGACAATGACGGAGACACGTACGAAGCCCTCGACGTTCTGGCCGGGGAGGTCGGCGTCATCGGCGTTTTTTCCGACTGGCCCGCCACGGTCAGCTTCTATTCGAACTGCATGGGACTGAAATAGTCTGCCGCACCATGCATCAGGAGCGGCCGGACAGGCCGAACAGCGCCGCCGCGTTCCGGTTCAGAATCCGGTCCAGATGCTCGTGGGGAAGGCCTGAATTCCGAAGGCACTTGACCTCCCTGTCCCAGGCAAAGGGGATGTTGGGGAAGTCCGATCCGTAGAGGATCCGGTCCATGCGGTACTCCTGGAGGGGAATCCGTTCTTCGATATCGAAATAGTCCGTCAGGACCATGGTGGTGTCGAGCCAGAGATGGTCGTATGTCTCGATCAACGCCTTGTATTCATGGGTTTCGTTGAAGCCCAGATGCGGAACGCAGATCTTGAGGCAGGGAAACTTCCTGAGAACCCGCTCCAGCTTTTCCGCACTGCAGATTTGGTATGGATCGCAGCGGTACGCCGGGCTGTTCGGCTCCCTCCCGATGTGGATGATGACGGGCTTACGGCTGGACTGGCAGGTGTCGAAGATTTCATCCATGTCTTCGGAGTTGATGTCGAAGCACTGGACATGGGCATGGAGCTTGACGCCCTCCAGGCCGGCCTCGAACGCCTCCCGAAGGATTTTCCCGGCATTCGGTTCACCGGGAAATACGGTTGCCATGCCCGTAACCCGCCCGGGGTGCCGCCGGCATGCATCGAGCATGTGCTTGTTCAGATCCCTTGCAATGCCCGATGTGTGCGCATATTGAAGCGCGACGATATGATCGACGCCATGGGAGAGCAGGAAATCGAAGACGCCGGCGGAGGTGAGGGCATAGCGGATATGCCAGGCGTTGTCGTCGAACCAGCGCCGGACGGCTGCAAACAGGTTCTCCGGGAAGATGTGAACATGCGCGTCGATGACCCTGGGAAGCCCTTCGGGAACCGCGCTGCCCTCCGCGTCATCGATCATGGGGAGATTCGGCTGAAGCATAACGCTCCTTCATGGTTATTTTTTATGACGGTAGCTCCAAAGGCTCCGTAAAGATCTCCAATTGCCATTACGCTTCCGCTGCATCTTAGGTTGGATGAGCGTCTTGAAGCCCTTCCCGGCGGGGGTGTTCTTTTTTTTCGTCCTCTTGTTGACAGACCGCCCGGCTTCATCTAAAGCACTCCTTCAGGCCGGAACATTCGTGCATCCACACCTCACCCAAAACCAGGGCGACAGCAATGCAGAGGCGCTTTGTCGGGACCGTCTCCTGCGCACACATGGTCCTTGATTCATGCCAGGGGGCGCTGCCAGCACTGGCCCCTTTTTTCATCACGGAACACCATCTGACCTACACGGCCGCAGGCGGGATCGTCTTCGCCTGCAACATTGCATCCACGCTGGTGCAACCCCTGTTCGGGTATGCTGCCGACCGCCTCCTCAAGGCCTGGATCATGCCGGTCGCCCTGCTGCTGGGCGGCGCGAGCATTGCCGCCATGGGCTGGCTCTCCAACTACCACATGGTCCTTTTGATGGCGGTCATCACGGGGGTGGGCATCGCCGCGTTTCACCCCGTGGCGGCGAGGCTTATCAACCTGGAGGGCGGTGCCAAGCTGGCCACGGCGATGGGGTGTTTCGGCATGGCCGGCAACATCGGCTTCACCATCGGCCCCCTCATGGCGACCTGGGCCGCACTCCACTGGGGGCTCCGGGGCTCTCTCCTTTTTCTGGTGCCGTCCGCAGCCATGGCGGTGGCGGTCATGATCATCGGCAGCCATACTGCGCTGTCCCGGGCGTCCGGGCCGGTCCGGATCGCACAGGACGCTCCGCCGCCGGTTGTTTATCTCGCCTGGGGGGAGAACCCGTTCTGGTCGACGCTCATGCTGATCCCCCTGGGGATCGCCCTCTCCGTGCCGTTCAACCCCATGATCGTGATGGGACAGGAGTACCTGCCCAACAATGTGGCCCTCTCCTCCGGCATGACCCTTGGCGTGGCCATCGGCATCGGGGGGATGGCAGGTCCGGTGGTGGGTGCGCTGGCGGACCGGTTCGGCATCCAGGCGGCCCTCCAGATGCTGGCTGCGCTTCCCCTGGTGCTGGCCGCCATGTCCATGATGATGCGGGCGCCGGTCCGGCGCACCTGCTGACCTGACGGCCTCCGCCAGGCTATCCAAGGGCGGCCGCCGCGGCCCGCTCGGCCGCCTCCAGGGCGCCTTCGAGATAGCCCCCGGACATGGGGGCGGTTTCCGTGCCGGCGAAATGGACGGCGGCATCCCAGATGGAGGTCTTCCCGGCAGGTGCGCCGTATCGGGGATGGGCGTACATCGGGGGCTGATCGTACATCGTTGCCGTGAAGCGCTCCTGGGCCCAGTCCTGGTAGAAAAAGGCCATGGGCCTGGCGGCTTCGCTTCCGAAGAGGACGGCCAGCTGTGCCAGGATCGCCTCGTTGAGACGATCGCCGGTGCGCCGCTGTGCCGCCGGGATGCCCAGAAATCCGGTCAGGCCGTAAGGCCCGCCGTTCCGGCTGGATCCGTCGTGGACCTCACCTGCGGGCCCGCGCTCGCTGAATGCCTGGCCCGAGAGGCCCATCTCCCGCCAGAAAGGCTTCTCGTAAAGGGCGGAGAACTTTGCCTGCCCCGCCATCCACGTACCGGTTTTCAGCATGGCCTGGGTCAGCGGATGGGAAAGCTCCGGGGTGAACAGGATGCTGCCGGCGGCCAGGCGGGGCGGGAGGGCGAGGATCACCCGCCTCGCGGTGAACCGGGCCAGCGGCGCCTTTTCCAGTTCGCCGACGCTGACCTGCACGCCATAGGGCGTTTTTTCGATCTCACACACTGGGTGGCCGCATCTCACAGCGCCTGCCGGGAGACCTTCGGCAAGCGCTGTGAGCAATGCCTGCATGCCCCCGGAAAGCCGCCACGACTGCGGCGCCATGGGGCCGGTTCGGACGGTCCGGGCCGTGCCGTCGGCCCGCTGGATACGGCCTTGCCCCGTTTCAAACTGGGGGTATCCCTCGAGCCCCAGGGACTGGATCAGGCAGGCCATCCTCGGGTGGATTTCCGGCCAGTACCACGATGGGCCCAGGTCCGGGTGGAACCCCTGATGTTCCGGGCATAGAATTCTGCCGCCGATGCGCTCACGTGCCTCCAGAACCAGGCAGGAGAGATTGCTGCGGGAGAGCAGCCATGCGGCGTAGATCCCGCTCAAGCCGCCGCCGACGATGATGGTGTCAATGGTTTCGGTCTTCATTGTACTGCCGCTTTCCTGTACCGGAATGTTATGAGATAATAATGCATAAACAGATGTAGCAGCGCCGAATATATTTGTCAATATCCCATTTCCTATTAAGCATGCCGGAGGGAATGTCGCCTGTGTCAACACCGCAAGGACCGGCGATTTTGGTGAGGGCAACGGCTGGAGGCGATGCCGTCGGGCTGATCGCATCGCTTCAGGATGGCAGCGTTTGCGTATTCGCTGCCGGAACCGTGGATATAGGTACTTTTACCTATACCGAAATGGGGAGATAACCTCACGAAAATGAGTAGGTGTTGGGATTGTGCTTTGCTGAGGATTGTTGATAGGGTTTGTTCACCCTCAACCTTTCCTGAGGGTGTCTTCTATTCTTCTTCTTCTTCTCCGCTCCCCCGCTTTCACAGCGGGGGACACTTTTTATACTAATAAATAGACTCGCTCCCAGGCTGACAACCCAGCACCGTACATGCTTTTTTGAGGTCTTCCAGGCGACCGGAAAAGGCTACGCTGATAGGACGCTCAGCCATATTCCGGAAGCCGCCCGCGAATGGAGCGGCATCCTTGAAGTCGTTGTATTTCACCCAATCGCTCCCCTCCGTCGGCGCAGCCTCAGGACACATCAGCAGGTATTTGCACAGGATGACGCTGACTGCGTGGCGGCGTAGATTTTATCAAAAACCGGGGCTTTTTGCATGGCGTCTCTCCCTTACCACAACCGCCAAAAGACTTTCTGGTCCTGTTTCTCTCCCCTGGCCTTTTCCATATGGCGAAGGGTGGCAAACTCCCTTTCCAGATCCTTGAGCCCTATGTCTCCGCCGATTTTTTCCAGCAGCGCCGTCGGTTCCATGGGGCCGTCTTCTTTCAGGATTCGGAGCATCTCAGACTGTAAAGAGGTTAACATCCTTTCGTCGCCCGAATGCTTTTCAAAATTTTTCGCGCTGTGCACCGCCCACGGGTCGCATGTTTTGATGGGTGAAATCGCATCGATATAGCAATCCTCGCACAGGTTCTGTCCAAAATGATCTCGTTCATCTCCTGGTGCAATGAGTTCGCTGCAACGGTCACATTTCATAGCAATCTCCTTTCTACCTGGCTTCAGGCCAGTGGAAAAAAATAAAATCCGGCGCAATCCGGTTGGATTTATGATTTTCCACTGGCCTTATTGAGTTCGTCCATCAGGTAAAGCGAGCAATAGGCTGCAGTTGGACCGCCGCCGATAAGGATAGCTACACCCGCAGCCTCCAGGATTTCCTCACGGCTTGCACCAATCGATATGGCACCTTTCACATGCTCACGCAGGCAAGGTTCGCAACGCAATGCCGCCGAAACCGCAACCATCATCAATTTTTTCACTTTCGCGTTCAATATTCCGTCACTTGTTGCGGCTTCCTGCAATCCCCGAAATGCACTCATTACATCTGGCAGTTCTTGATGAAAGGATTCCATTGCATTTTTAAGATCTTGTTCCATTCTAAGTACCCTCCGTCATTCAAGAAAATCTTGTCCTGAAAAAACAGACCACGATGGTCAAGCCTTCCATTGCCGGCGACCTTCGTGGTCCATGTCGGTGAATCAGGAACAACGCCCCTATGCCCAATTGTGATGCATCAGCAGCAGTTCGGCGCTTTCGATGATATCGAACCGGTGCTCCTGCAATGCCTTGTACCGCATGGCCATGCCTGGTCCCAATTCATAATATTCCTCTCCGACAGCCATTCTGATTCTGCCGGAAAGCACGAGGCAAACCTCGGCGGTATTTTCATGGTGTTGAGGATCCGCGAGCTTTCGAACGCCGGCTTCGGCCTTGACCCGGAAAATCTCAAAATTGGGAAACCAGATGTGCGTCCCTTCAATCCCATTTTCCTGAAACGATTTGACGGTCGCATGTTCGCATTTGGCGACCTCGGCAAGTCGGATCATTTCGCTTGGCAGCAGATGAAAAACGCTGCTCAACGCTTCAATGGTCTCCAATGTTGGATTGCCGTCGCCGCCCTCAATTTTTGCGATGGTTGCCCGTGTAAGACCGGCCTTCCTGGCCAGCTGCTCGGCGGTGAGCCCCCACTTCATGCGGAGTGTTCGAATGACTGAGAAATCAAATCGTTTCATATCGGCTTGTGTCGGTGGAAGAAA
>CAJXSB010000188.1 GCA_913060435.1 uncultured Desulfococcus sp. | reverse complement strand
AGCAATACCGGATTCGGAGATATACGCCATGTCGACACCAGCGCTTGCTCGACAGCCGAGATTGTCTACCGCCTGGTCAGATCCATGGAGATTCCCATGGATCAGGATATTGCCACGGCCATCTATACCGGGATTCTGACGGACACCGGGTCGTTCCGCTTTGCCAACACCAACCGGACCGCATTCTCGGTCTGCCTCGACCTGATCGAGAGCGGTGTGGACCCCTACACCGTTGCCCAGCATGTATACGGGACATACTCCATCGGAAGGATCAAACTGCTCAACCTGGCGTTGGATTCCATCGAGGTATCGGCGGACGGCGCGCTCTCCTTCATGATGCTGACCCGCGACATGCTCGAGGAGACCGGTACCCAGCCCGAGGACGTGGACGGGATGATCAACTACGCCAAGAGCATCAAGGATGTGAAGGTCGCCGTCCTCATCCAGGAGCGGCGCGAGAGCGGAAAGCCCCTGGGGAAGAACAATTTTTACGTCAGCCTGCGCTCTGACGGAAGCGTCGATGTGGCGGCGCTGGCCGCCTCGTTCGGCGGCGGAGGCCATCACCGGGCAGCGGGGTTCTGCGCGGAAACCACCCTTGCAGACCTCAAGGGATGCATCCTGGAATGGCTCCAGAAGAGCAAACCCGGAATATGGCGGAATTGAGAAGCGGCATCCTCGTGGTTGACAAGCCGGAAGGAATCAGCTCCGCCGCGGTGGTCGCTCGGGTCAAGCGCGGTCTGAAGGCAAAAAAGGCCGGCCACTGCGGCACCCTCGATCCATTTGCGTCGGGGGTGATCGTCTGCGGCATCAACCAGGCCACCCGCATTTCGCGGTTTTTCCTCCATGGGGACAAGCGCTACGGGGGAGTGCTTCGTCTGGGCGTCGAAACCGACACCCAGGACCGGACCGGCGCGGTGGTTTCGGAATGCCCGGTCAACGTGACGGACGACGCGGTTCGGACCGTTTTCGCCGCGGCGGTCGGCCCCATGAGGCAGCAGCCGCCGGCCTTTTCGGCCCTCAAGCACAAGGGCGTGCCCCTTTACAAGCTGGCACGTGCCGGCCGTCCGGTGCAGAAGCCGGCACGGGATATCGTCATCCACCATCTCGAGATCCTGGCCATCAACCTGCCGGATGTCCACTTTGATGTCGCCTGCTCGGGCGGGACCTATATCCGAACCCTGGCCGCCGACCTGGGAAGGGCGCTGGAATGCGGTGCGCATCTCCGGAAGCTGGTGCGAACCGAAAGCGGCCCCTTCACCCTCGACCAGGCAATTGACCTCGCCTCTCTGGCCGCACCGGATGCGCCTCAGACGGTCGCAGCGCGGATGATCGGTATGAATGAGGCCCTCTCGTTCATGCCCGAACGAACCGCATGGGCCGGTATGGTGGACCGCATCCGCCACGGCATGCCGCTGACCGAGAAAGACCTCGCCCCCCCGGCGACCGGCAGCGGATCGCCCTGGCTCCGGGTCGTGGATCCGGACCGGCGCCTGCTTGCAATTCTGGAGCATAAAAAAGGAATTGCCCGCTACAATTATTGTTGTGTTTTTAATTAGAACGTGAATATTAAGGAATGATATACATTCTCACTGCTTTTACGATATCCAATTCATGAATTACAGGAGGCAAAAAGAAAGTGGTAATGACAGCAGAACAAAAAAAGGACTTGATTGATCAATATAAACTGCACGACGGCGACACCGGCTCACCCGAGGTCCAGATCGGCCTTCTCACCTACCGGATCTCCTATCTGACGGAGCACCTGAAGGTTCATAAAAAAGACCATCATTCCCGCAGGGGATTGCTGATGCTGGTCGGCCAGCGACGCCGTCTGTTGAACTATGTCAAGAACAAAGATATCACACGGTACCGCGGCATCATCGAAAGACTGGGATTGCGGCGGTAGCAGACGGATATCGTCGGTTCACCGACCCCAGATGCAGCACTGACGCGCTCCGGCGCGCTCGAGTGCCAGCCGGCGCGCTGTTGGCCGGAACCGGTCGACACCTGCCGCCCGCGGCATGCGCCCGCAGGCATCATCGTGCGGCTTACCGCCCTTTCAGAGAGGCTTGAAGCCGCTTTTTTTTAGGAGAGTTTATGGAATTGACACTGACAGCAGATCTCGGGGGCATGCCCCTGAGCGTCCAGACCGGAAAGGTCGCCAAACAGGCATCCGGCTCGGTTCTGGTTCAATACGGCGAAACGATGGTCCTGGTCAGCGTAGTGGCATCTCACGAGCCGAGAATCGGCACGGATTTCCTGCCCCTTTCAGTCGAATATCAGGAGAAGATCTACGCGGCAGGCCGCATCCCGGGCAACTACATGCGGCGCGAGGTCGGCAGACCGAGTGAAAAGGAGACCCTTACCGCCCGCCTGATCGACCGCCCCATCCGCCCCCTGTTTCCCAAGGATTATTACAACGAAATACAGGTCATCGCCACGGTCCTCTCCATGGACCAGGAAAACGATCCCGACGTACTGGCCATGATCGGTGCATCGGCGGCCCTCCAGGTCTCCGACATTCCCTTTGCCGGCCCCATCGCTTCGGTGCGCGTCGGCAGGGTCGACGGCGAGCTCATCGTCAACCCCACCAAGACCCAGCAGGCGGAGAGCGACATCAACATCATCGTGGCAGGCTCGAAGACCGGGGTGGTGATGGTGGAGGGCGGCGGCGACATCGTCAGCGAGCAGGAGATGCTCGAGGCCATCTTCTTCGGCCACGCCGCCATGCAGCCCGTGATTGCGCTCCAGGAGAAGCTGACAGAGGCGGTGGGCAAGCCAAAACGGCCGCATGAGCCGGCGCCCAAGGACCCGGCCCTGATCGAAACCCTCGAAGCCCAGGCGACCGATCGCATCCGGGAAACGGTGCTCATCCCGGAAAAGGTCAAACGGAGTGCGGCCCTGCGGGAGCTGCGTGCCGCCATCATCGAAGAGCTCGGTGAGGGGTATCTGGAGCGGAAATCGGAAATCAGCGAAATCCTCCACGACATCCAGCGGACCATCTGCAGGGACCTCATCCTGAAGGAGGGACGCCGGATCGACGGGAGGCAGATGGATGAAATCCGCCCCATCACCTGCGAAGTGGGCGTCCTGCCGCGGCCCCACGGCAGCGCTCTCTTCACCCGGGGGGAGACCCAGGTCCTCGGCGTCCTCACCATCGGCTCCGGCCAGGATGAACAGCGGGTGGAGACCCTTTACGGCGACGACCCCCAGCGCTTCATGCTCCACTATAATTTCCCGCCCTATTCGGTCGGCGAAGTCAAACGCATGGGCGGCCCGAGCCGTCGAGACATCGGCCACGGGGGACTCTCAAAGCGGGCCCTGGAGCGCATCCTCCCGGTGCCGGAGGACTTCGAATACACCATCCGCATCGTCTCCGAGGTTCTCGAGTCCAACGGCTCCTCCTCCATGGGGACCGTCTGTTCCGGCACCCTCGCACTGATGGACGGCGGCGTGCCCATCGCTGACCCGGTATCCGGCATCGCCATGGGCCTGGTCAAGGAAGGCGACCAGGTGGTCATCCTCTCCGACATCCTCGGGGATGAGGACCATACCGGCGACATGGACTTCAAGGTGGCCGGCACCCGGGAGGGCATCACCGCACTCCAGATGGACATCAAGATCCTCGAGCTCTCGAAGGAGATCATGGAGAAGGCCCTGGCCCAGGCCCGCGAAGGCCGGATCTTCATCCTGGACAGGATGCTCCAGGCCTTGAGCGAGCCCCGGAAGGAGATCTCCCCCTACGCCCCCAAGATGATCAGCGTCAAGATCAACCCGGACAAGATCCGCGAGATCATCGGCCCGGGCGGCAAGGTCATCCGCGCCATCCAGAGCGAAACCAACACCAAGATCGACATCGACGACTCCGGCCTCGTCAAGATCGCCGCCACCTCCCAGGAGGACGGCGACGCTGCGCTGGAGCGCATCAACGAGATCACGGCCGAACCCGAGGTGGGGGCCATCTATGAGGGCACCGTCGTCAAGACCATGGATTTCGGGGCGTTTGTTCAGATCTTTCCGGGAACCGACGGCCTCGTCCACATCTCCCAACTCGCCCGCGAGCGGGTCAAGAAGGTCACGGACGTGGTAAAGGAGGGCGACACCCTTCGGGTAAAAATCCTCGAAATCAACCGGGACGGCAAGATTCGCCTCAGCCACAAGGCGGTTCTCGAAGAGGAACATGGCTCCTGAAAAGACCGTCCTTGACAACGGCATCCGCATTCTGACCCAGCACAACCCCCATTACCGTTCGGTATCCATGGGGGTGTGGGTCAATGTCGGGGCCAGAGACGAAAGCGCGGCCGAAAGCGGGCTCTCCCACTTTATCGAGCACATGATTTTCAAGGGAACCCGCAAGCGGACCGCCTTTCAGATCGCCAAGGCGTTCGACGCCATCGGGGGGTATACCAACGCCTACACCACCTCCGAGACCACCTGCTACCACGCAAGGGTCATCGACACCCACCTCGAGACCATGGTGGAGATCCTATCGGACATCTTCCTCAACTCGGTTTTCGATGCCGATGAAATGGAGCGGGAACGCCTCGTCATCTCCCAGGAGATCGGGATGCTCGAGGACAGCCCCGAAGAGTATATCCACATCCTGTCGGAGAGCGCCCTCTGGGGGGACCATCCCCTGGGGCGGCCCATCATCGGCAGCCGCGAAACCGTCCTTGGCTTCGATGCCGGGATGCTCCGGCAGTTTTTCCGCCGGCTCTACCAGCCGGAACGCATCGTTGTCTCCGCTGCGGGCAGCGTCGACCACGACCACCTGGTGGCCCTCCTGGCGCCCTCCTTTGCGGCCATCGAAGCCGGCAACGGCTTTCCCGACCGCCGGAAACCCCTGGCCCGTTCGGGGCTCTTCGTTCATCCCCGCGACCAGGGACAGCTCCACCTCTGTCTTGCCACCGGCGGACTCTCGATCACCGACGAACGCCGGTATGCCGCCGCCCTCCTCAACACGGTCCTGGGGGGAAACATGAGCTCCCGCCTTTTCCAGAAAATCCGGGAGCAGCGCGGCCTCGCCTACAGCATCTATTCCTTTTCCTCCGCTTATGTCGACGCCGGCATGTCCGGCATCTATCTCGGCACCGATGCCGCCGGCGGCCCCCATGCGGCGGCCCTGATCCTCGCGGAGCTGGCATCCCTCCGGGAAACCCCCATCGACGCCGCTGAACTGGCGGACGCCAAGGCCTTCACCAAGAGCAACCTGATCATGGCCGCCGAGAGCGTCGACAACCAGATGGTCCGGATCGCCCA
Organism: uncultured Desulfococcus sp.; assembly: GCA_913060435.1. Taxonomy (GTDB): domain Bacteria; phylum Desulfobacterota; class Desulfobacteria; order Desulfobacterales; family Desulfococcaceae; genus Desulfococcus. Next base: position 3,305 of record CAJXSB010000188.1, on the reverse strand, counting down.
GAACGAGATTCACCTGGGTCACTGCATGCCGCTGCCGGAGATCATCGCCCGGGTCGACGCCGTCACCCCGGAGGAGATCCAGTCGCTCTCCCAGGAGATCCATCGCCCCGACCCCATGTCCCTGACCCTTCTCGGCCCCGTCCCGGACAAGGCGCCCTATGCGGATCTGATGGGAGAAGCCTGACATGACGGCCGAGCTTCGATTCTGCCGCATCCGGCCCGAAGCGGATACGGACATCCCACTGCCCCGCTACATGACCCCCGGCGCATCCGGCATGGACATCTGCGCCGCCGTCGCCGCTGCGGCAACCCTCTCCCCGGGCGACATCGCCATGGTTCCCACCGGGTTCGCGGTGGCCGTCCCCGAGGGATACGAGGCACAGATCCGCCCCCGAAGCGGCCTGGCCGCCCGGCATGGCATCGGGCTCGTCAACTCGCCGGGAACCATCGACGCCGACTACCGGGGCGAGGTCATGCTGCCGCTCATCAACCTCGGAAAGGCGCCCTACACCATCCAGCGGGGGGACCGCGTTGCTCAGATGGTCATCCAGCCGGTCTGCCGGATGACGCCCGCACTGGTGCCGTCCCTTGATGAGACCGACCGCGGCGGCGGCGGATTCGGCCATACCGGCAACCGCTAGGAATTTGCCAGACGCCCCAGGTGAACCCGTTCCAGGCGGCCCGACGCCGCCGCCGCCGCAATCAGCATTTCCAGAAACGCAAACGCCGCTCCATTCATCCGCTGGTGATGAATCATCACCCCGCAGCGCCCGGAGGCGATGCCGCGCTGGATTTCCGACAGGAGATGATTCCAGCCCGCCGCGGGATGCGCCTCCTTCCGGGTATGGAGATCCACGTTCACCGGAATATCCGCCAGGCCCGCCGGTGCCGCAGGATCGGCGCCGGCGCTCCGCGAGACGAATCGGAACCCCTTCTCGATCATCGCGTCAAGGGCCGCTTTGCCGCATCGGTTCCAGGGGGGCGTGAACCCCGGGAAAAAGGCATCGCCCATCAGCCGCCGGAGTCGCGTCCAGCCCCGGTCCAGGTCGTCTTCGATCCGGCGGGGCTCCCGGTCGCCGCCAAACTCGTGCTTCTTCCCGGAGACCGCATGGCTGACATGGCGCCATCCGTGCTGATGCCAGCACCAGAGATCCTCGGCGCCCCGCCCCAGGGTCCGCAGGGCGCGCCATCGGTCCGGGGTCAGCCACGCCGGGACCACGGCCAGGGCCAGCGGCGTCCTGGTGCGGGCAAACAGCCCCATGAGGCGCTCGAAATTTTTTCCGGGAACGCCAATGTCGTCCGCGCGGAAAAAGAGTGCAGCGGTCGGCTGGCGGCACTCGGAGAGTCCCTCCGAGACGGCCTGGTGCAGCCGTGACGGCAATCGCTCCGGCCAGCTGCGCCATATGGCCGAGGGGTGCATCTTCATTGGCGTGCACCTCCCCCGTCCATCTCGGCGGCCAGCCACCGCGCGCTCGCGCCGGCCCCGTCCAGGTCGATGCCCGCCGCCCGACTCCCGCCGCCCCGATGCTTCCGGACAAGCCGGACCGACATGAGATCCGCCATCCGGTGGGCCGAAAGGTCCTCGTCCGCGAGGATGCGGATGTCGCCGAAGGCGGCCAGCCGCTCCGCACGGAAGCGCTGCTCGCGGTTCTGTGAAAACGGCCACATCAGGGCTTGACATCCCGCAGCCAGCACATTCATGCATGTATTGTAGCCCGCCATGCTCACCGAGAGATCGGCCGCCGCCAGGTAGGAAAGAAAATCCGGCGTGAACGCGGAAACGCGGATCTTCCCGCCGGCCATCGCCTCCAGCGCCCGGACATCCGCTTCGGGCATGAACGGCCCGGTGAAGACCTCGAGGCGTGCACCGCCGCCCATCCGCTCAAACGCCGCGGCGGCCGCCCGGAGCAGCGGCCCGCCCACCTTCCCGCCCCCGGCGCTGGCCACCACCAGGGGCTCGTCCGCCAGCAGGCCGAGCGCTCCACGGATCCGCTCGCGGGCGCCCGGAGGGGGCTTCGGCGCAATAAATCCGGTATAGACGATGGGAACCGCGATGGCCGATACCCGGGAAAAGGTCTCCTCCAGCCGCACCACCCGGGGATCGGCATGGACCCAGAGGGCATCGAAGCCGCGGTTCAGCGTGCCGACCACCCGGTGTTCATATGCGTCGGCATCGGCCTTTTCCACCAGGATGTCCCGGAGGCTGCAGATGACACGGCAGGGGGGAAGGCTGCCGTTCCGGATGCTGTCGAGCACCGGGTCCAGTTCAAACCGGAAGGCCTTTCTGCCGAAGGGATAGAGCTCAATGATCAACACGTCCGGCCGCGCCTCCGCCATCATCTCCTGCAGCAGCTGGGTGCGGATCGCCTTGACTTCGGCGACGGAGTGGCCGGCTTCCGTGGCATACATCCGCTGGAAGGCGCTGTCCATCATCAGCCCCGGCAGCGCGACCATCCGCACGTGATCCGGAACCGACGCCTCGACCCGGGCGCCGCCGGCGAGGAAGATCACCTCGTGGCCGGTGAGGGCCCGGCAGAGCGCCATGCTCCGGAAGAAATGCCCGAGGCCCAGCACGTGCTGACAGTAGACGACGATCTTCATGATGCCTCCGGCCAGAGGCGGAGAACGTTCAGGGATTCAATGACGATGCCCCTCCGGCCATGGGCCAGGCGGTGAAGGTGTCCGCGCCGGAGGATGGGGGCTTCGTCCGGAAAAAATTGCCGGCCCGTCAGGCGGTAGACCAGGCATTTGATCATCCCCTCGTGGGTCACGACAAGGATCTTCTGGCCGGGCCATTTCCGGTAGGCGTCGTCGAGGGCGCAGCGACCCCGCTCCCAGACCTCGTTCCGGTCCTCGCCGCCGGGGGGGCGAAACGCCCATCCCGCCTTTTCCATGGCGGCCAGTGCATCGGCCGAACGCAGGCGGATCTCGGCGATGGTCCGGCCCGTCCATTCCCCCCAGTCCTTCTCCCGGAGGCGGGAATCGCTGGTCATGGGAATGTTGAGGGCTACGTTGATGCGCTCCGCCGTCCGGCAGGTGCGCCCCAGGTCGCTCAGAAGGATCCGGTCCCATGCGAAAGGGCGCAGCATCTCCCCCCATTGCCGGGCCATCCGATCCCCCTCGGGTGTCAGCGGAGAATCGAGCTGGCCCTGGATCCGCTTCTGGCTGTTCCAGAGCGTCGGCGCATGGCGCATCACCCCGAAGCGCGTCAATTCGCCGGCTTCCTTCATGGCGCTTTTCCTCCTGCAATTCTGGAGAGGATTTCCTCCATCGAGGCATAGTTCCGTTCGATGTCATGGCGGCGG
>CAJXSB010000187.1 GCA_913060435.1 uncultured Desulfococcus sp. | reverse complement strand
CGCCCTGGGCGTGTGGCTGCTCTTCATGATCCTCGTCCCGCAGCTCATCATGATCGACTTTTCCTTGAGGCCCTTGCTGCCCCTCCGGAAAATCGGCGGCCCCGAGGATGTCTGGACCCTCAAGAACTACGCCTATCTCTTCTCCAACGCGCTCCACCGGACCATCTTTATCAAGACCGTCTGGTCGAGCATCATCGTGACCGCCACTGCACTCGTCATCTGCTACCCCATCTCCTTTTACATGGCCAAGGTCGCCAGGGGCGCCGGGCTGCGGTGGCTGATGATCGGGCTGATCATCCCCTACTGGATCAACGAGCTGCTGCGCCTCTTCGCCTGGCAGCTCATCCTCTCCGACGCGGGGATCCTCAACCATCTGCTGATGCTCATCGGCGCGGTGAGCGAGCCCGTCAATTTCCGGGCGGGCAACAGCGCCGTCATCGCGGGGATGGCCTATGCATACGTGCTCTTCATGATCTTCCCCCTTTACAACGCCATGGAGAGCCTGGACCGCAACCAGCTCGACGCCGCCCGCGACCTCGGGGCGTCCTGGCCGAGAATCCACCGGGAGATCGTCATCCCCCACGCCAAGCCCGGCATCGCCGTCGGGTGCATCATGACCTTCATGCTGGCGGCGGGCTCCATCGCCGCGCCCCAGCTCCTGGGCAGCCCGAGCAGCTTCTGGTTCACGGAGATCATCTACACCAACTTCGAGACCGCCAACTGGAACCAGGGTGCTGCCTACGCCGCCGTGCTGGCCGGCCTCTGCCTCGCCTTCGTCTTCCTGATGCTCAAGGTGTTCCGGGTCAGCCTGAAAGCGCTTGCCAAATGATATCGAGCCGAACCATTCTCCGCGCGGCGACGGGCGCCTACATCGCCCTCTTCTTCGCCTACCTCTTCCTGCCCCTGGTTTTCATGGGCATCGTCGCCTTCAATACGAGCAGCATTCCCCAGGTCACGCCATGGGAGGGATTCACCCTCAAATGGTTCCGGGAGCTCTACACCGACGATCAGCTCTGGCGGGCCCTGACCAACAGCCTGGTGGTGGGCGGCGCCGTGGTCGCCATTTCGGTGCCCATCGGTTTGGCCGGGGCCATGTTCCTGACACGGCTCCACTTCAAGGCCCGGGACTTTTTCTACGCGCTCCTGGTCTCGCCCATCCTGACGCCGGGCATCATCCTGGGGATTTCCACCTTTCTCTTCTGGGACCGGTGGTTCCACATCTCCGGCGGACTCTGGACCGCCATCATGGGCCAGGCGACCTTCATCAGCGCCTACTGCATGCTCCTGATCATGGCCCGGGCCCAGCGCTTCGACCGGACCCAGGAGGAGGCCGCCTTCGACCTGGGGGCCTCCCAACGCCAGGTCTTCATGAAGATCACCCTCCCGTTCCTGATGCCGGCCATCATCTCCGCTGCGGTGCTGGCCTTCATGCAGTCTTTTGAAAACTACAACACCACGCTCTTTGCCATCGGCTTTCAGCAGACGCTGCCCATCTACATCGGCACCAAGCTGCGGGTCTTCATCAGCCCGGCCATGAACGCGCTGGCCGTAATCTTCATCCTCCTCACCCTCGCCGGGGCGGTGCTGTTCGAATACAGCCGGATCCGCGAAGGGGGCCGGAAGCGACACCAGAACAGGAAAAAACATGAACCGCGTGATACTGATCATTATCGACGGCTGCCGTCCCGACGCCCTGCAGCAGGGGGCCACGCCTAATATCGACGCCCCGGCCCAAGGGGGCGCCGCCGCCGTGGCCGCCGAGACGGTGGTGCCTTCCATCACCCTGCCGGCCCACTACTCCCTGTTTACCTCCCAGAAGCCCATCGGGCACAACGTCCTGACCAACACCGGCCGGCCCAACCCGTCACCGTCGACGGCCACCCTCTTCGAGGTGGCGAAGTACAACGGCCGGTTCACGGCCGCGGTCTACAGCTGGGAGCACCTGCGGAACCTCTCGCCCCCCGAAGCCCTCGACTTCGGCTTCTACCTGAACACCCTGGGCCGGCCGGAGGGGGACCTGGAGATCGCCCGGGCCGCCGCAGACAGCCTCCCCCGCTTCCGGCCCGACTTCCTCTTCATCTACCTCGAGGGGGTCGACCAGGCCGGCCACGGGAACGGTTGGATGTCGCCCGGTTATTTCGAGGCATTGAAGACGGCGGACCGGGCCGTGGAGATCGTTCTTTCGGCCCTGGACGACTGCGGCATGGCGGAGGAGACGAGCATCATCCTCCAGAGCGACCACGGCGGATCGGGGAACCACCACCAGAGCGCCACCGCCGAGGACCTGGCGATCCCGTGGATCGCCCGGGGGCCCGAGATCCGCCAGGGATACGCCATCCAAGCGCCGGTCAGCATCCTCGACACCGCCCCGACCATCGCATACCTGATGGGCATCCAGCAGCATTACACCTGGACCGGCCGCCCGCTCCTCGAGATATTCAAGAACGCCGGAGACTCGGCTTCCATGCCGGCCCAATATTTTTGACATCCCCTCCCGGACGGACTATGATATCTGTTGCACACGCCCTGCAACCCGCAGCGGCGGGTGTCGTGCCCCGAAAATCGCATCGGGAACACCCCAACAAAGGAGGAATATGATGGAAAAAATCGCCGTCGTGGCAACCATGAAGGCAAAAACCGGCAGGACAGGGGAGCTGAAAAACGCGCTTCAGGCCCTTGTCGCGCCCAGCCGGGCGGACGCCGGCTGCATCCGTTATGAACTGCACCAGGACACGGAGGATGAGGCAACCTTCGTCTTCATCGAACAGTGGGAGAGCCGGGAGTCCCTGGAGGCCCACCTGGCCCAGCCCCACCTGGAGGACTTCAAGGCCAGGATCCCCGAGCTTCTGGACGGCCCCCTCGGTATAAAGGTCCTGAACCCTATTTGACAACACGCCGCCGGGCCGCCCCCTCCGGGCCGACCGCACCACTCCCATTCCGCACCGCTGCGCGCGATGCTGCTCCGATACGGAAAACCGCTTCCTTTTTGATTGAATCCTCAGACCATTGCCGCTATTCTTTTTCGGGGATCAAGCTTCGAGATTCGTCCATGCCATGGATAGCGGTGCTCTCCGGCTTATGAAACTCGAAAGTTGGGTCTAGGGAAAATCATCCCCTTTGGCGACGATATATCCTCGTCCAGAAATTTTCGATTATCTCCTGCCAGTGCTCCGGGAAGAGATCCCCCCGGGGTTCTGCGGGTGCGGCGGAGGCAGATGTCGACAACTGTTGTACCGACTTTCAGCGGCAATGCGGTCGAAGCACTGATGGCCCGACTGACCGGCCGGCGCCGCATCCTTGTCTGGGGCGAGATGGGAACGGGCAAGTCGACCCTGGCCTTTGAACTGGTCCGGCGCCTGCACCGTCGAAGCGGGGGCGGCCAGCTTCTCTCTCTCGATCCGGGCACGCCGCCCTTCGGCATCCCCGGCGCACTGACCCGGGGCTGGTTTCACGGGGAGGCGTTCGCCTGGGGCGATCCCCAGGCCCTGTGCACCCTGGATGCGGCCCGGTTTCGCCTTCCGCTGGTCCTGGCGGCGCGCCGTCTCTGCGGCATCGCCGGGAAGGCCGACCCTGCCGGCTTGCTGGTGGTCGATCCGCCGGGGGTGGTCCGGGGGGCGGGCGGGGCCGAGCTGCTCACCGCCCTGGCCGAAGCCCTGGAGATCGATGCCGTCGTCGCCCTCCATCGTCGGGAAGCGTCCCCGCCCCTGGCCCGGGAGCTGTCCACCATTCCCGCAGCAGTGCACCACGTTTCCGCGGCCCCGGAGGCCCGGCGCCCGGGCCGGGGGGATCGGGCCGACCATCGCACGCGGCTCTGGGACGCCTTCCTCTCGCGGGCGGCGATCGAAACCCTCCGCATCGACCGGGTCCCCGTTCTCGGCACGCCCCCGCCGCGGCAGACGCCCGAGGCATGGGCGGGCCGACAGGCCGCGCTCCTGGACGCCGCGGGCGCGACCCTGCAGATGGGCGAGGTCGTCCGGCTGGCGGGTCGGCTGTTGACCGTGCAGACACCCCCCGGACAAACGGCGGCGCCGGCCGCGCTGCTGATCCGGAATGCCGGGCGTTCCGCCGCCGGGCGCCTCGAGACGTGCCGCCCCGCCCATCCACCCGGCCCCGCCCGAGGCGTCCCGGTGGAGATGACGGCGCCCCCTGTCTCGCCAAGCGCCTGGAGCGCCCCGGTCTCAAGCCGGGTCGGGCCGGCCTGGGCCACGCTGGTCGGCGGGGTCTTCGGCGATCCGCTTCTCCATGTCCGGCTGCGCCGGCGGAAGCGGAGCCTCCTCTTCGACCTCGGCGACCCCGGGCGCCTTCCAGCCAAGGTGGCCCATCAGGTCAGCGACGTCTTCCTGAGCCACGCCCACCTCGACCACGTCGGGGGCTTCATCTGGTTCCTCCGCTCGCGGATCGGGCCATTTGGGCCGTGCCGGATCTTTGGCCCGCCCGAGACCATCGCCCGGATCGCCCATTTCCTGGACGCCATTACCTGGGACCGGATCAAGGGGCGGGGCCCGGTGTTCGAGGTGGGCGAAATCGACGGCGGCCGGATCCGGCGCGCAAAGCTTCAGCCGGGCCGGCCGCGCATCGACCTGCCGCCGCTTCCCGCCGAGGCAGGCGTCATCCTGGACGGGGAGGATTTCCGCATCTTTGCCGCTGTCTGCGACCACCGCATCCCGTCGGTGGCCTATGCCCTCGCCTTCCATCACGAAATCATCGTGCGACGGGAGAAGCTCCTGGCAGCGGGATGGCCCCCCGGCCCCTGGGTCGGAAAGATGAAGCACTGCATCCACACCGGAAACCCCGGGGCCGAAATCCTCCTCCCCGACGGGTCGACGCGGCGAGCGGGCGACCTGGCCGACGCCCTGACCATGCGCCGCCCCGGAAAGAAGCTGGTCTACGCCGCCGATATGGCCGACACCCCAGACAACCGGCAGAAGCTCATCCACCTGGCCCGTTCGGCCCACATCCTCTTCTGCGAGGCGGCCTTTACGGCGGCGGACCGGTCCAAGGCGGCAGCGACCCAGCACCTCACCACCGTGGCCGCCGCCGAAATCGCCCGCGAGGCCGGTGCAGCCCGCCTGGTGCCCTTCCACTTCTCCAAACGCTATGAACACGATCCCGGGGCGGTCTACGACGAGATCGCGGCGGCGGCCGGGCCGGTCAGGGTCCTGGGCGGCGCCCGCTGATCCGGGCCGATCCCCTCCCCAGGCCCACGCCCGCCAAAAAGGCCGCCCCATAGCAGAAAACCGCCGCACCGAAAACCCAGGATACGCCGCCGAAGACCGCCAGTGCCATGCCGATCACCGGCCCCATCAGGGCGCCGCACCCGTTGAGGCCCCAGGCCCAGGGGACGGCGCCGGGCTCGGCCGCCTTCAGGGCCGAGACCGCCAGGGGAAAGGGCAGCCCCATGGCCAGGGCCAGGGGAGAGATGAGCAGGAGGGCCAGAAAGAGGCGCACGCCCAGGGCTTCGCCCATCAGCGCGTTCAGCACCGCCGGCAGCGCCGCCAGATACAGGAAAACGGCGGCCGCCACCAGGGCCGCCGCGGCCCCGGCCGGCCGAAATCCCCGGTCACGGCGCGAATGCCAGCGGTTCGAAAGCCCTCCCCCCAGGCCTGCCACGGCCAGGAAAACGGCCAGGGTCACGGAGACGGCCAGGACCGGCTCGCTGAGGAAGAGCCCCATCTTCTCCATGACGGCGACTTCCGCCATCATGAACCCGGCGCCCAGCATGAAGAAAACCACGCCCCGGCGGGCCCGGTCCTGCACCGGCCCGAAGCGGCGCAGGGGCAGCCAGACCCCAAGCAGCGACAGCAGCGCGGCCTGTACGGCGGTGGCGGCGAGGACCGGCTCGGCAAAGGAGAGCAGCCCGAGGGCGCCGCTGCCGCGCAGGGCGAAGAGCTCCTTCAGGGTCGCGGGCTTGAGGACGGCGGAGACATAGGGGCGATCGTCCCACACCGGCGAGACATCGAATTTGTAGCGCGCGTGGTAGGCTGCCGCATCCGGGCCGAGCAGGGCCGCCGCCCCCTCGTGGAAGCGCGGCCGGTCGAGCCGGCTCCAGCGGTTGGCTTCCGAAGACACCATGCCCGGAAACCAGACCGGATCGAAGCGCCGCTCCCGGCAGAACTGTCGGATCCCATGGATCTCCCCCGCAGTCAACGGCCCCTTCCTGGCCACGATGAGCACGGTCCGCAGGCTTCGGATCATTGCCAGAGCGGCGCCGGGGTCTCTTTCACCGGATCGCTTCAGGGCCAGGGCCGCCGTTGCCAGAAGCCGCAGCCCCACCCGCGGCGGCAGGTCCGACGGCCCGCCAATGGCGAGAAAGCCGCCGTCATCCAGCCGCCCGAGGGCCTCGGTAAAGGCCTCGACAGTGTGCCGGTGGTCCGGGGCCAGCGCCGACGGGCCGGGTCCGCCCACAACAATCAGGTCGTAGGCGGTGCCGCCGCCCCGCAGCACCGCCCGGGGCGCCCGGGTCACGAGGCGCACGCCGGGCGCCGCCAGGTATCCGCCGACCCGCGCCGCCGCTGCCTCCTCGAAAAGGCGCCGCCATCCAGGATTGGAGACCACGGCATCCACCCTGGCGGCGCCCCGGGCAAGGGCCTGGGCGATATGGGACACGACCCCGCTTTCCAGCACCAGCACCCGCGGATGCGGCAGCAGGCGGTAGGGCAGGGCTTCGGGCAGATAGTCGAGATAGGCAAGATCGCCGGGCGGCGCTGCCGGGCCGGGCGGCAGGGGGTCGAAGGATTCGCCGTCGGTGAAGACGCCCCAGTTGGCGCCGACCGCTCCCTGAAACGCGAGGCTGAGGCCGGGGGCGTGCCGATAGGGGGCAAGTCGATTGCGGACTGCCGTGATCCTGCCGAGGGGGGTGTAGATGTCGGCCAGCGTCTCGGCACCCTCGGCGCTCAGCGCCATGGAGAGGGGCTTGTCCGGCGAGACGATCAGCCGGACGGCGGACGGCGGGCCCGCCGCCGGCCCCAGCACCGCCGGGATCACCAGGGCCAGGGCAAGCCCTTTTTTCTCCGGAAGCGCCGTCAGGGCCGCCGCCCCGAAGCCGCCCGCCCACGGCACCCAGAGCGCCCCGGCCTCCGGCAGCCAGAGGGCCGCAAGCGCGCCGAGGCTTCCGGCCGCCGCCCCCAGAAGATCCGCCCGGTAGACCCGGCCCGGCGCGGCCGCGCCGGTACAGTAGGCAAGCCCCACGCCGCAGGCCGCAGCGAGGAAGGGAAGCGACAGGACGAGGTAGAGGGCCACGAGGGTGAGGGCCGCCGCCGGGGACCAGATCCACTCCCCTGGAAAGACGGGGATCTGCTGGGAGGCCTGGAAGCAGATGGGGACGCCGGCCGCGAAGGCGGCGGCAAAGCGCCGGAACCAGGTGCCGAAGGCGTTGACGAGGCCGGCCCGGAAACGGGCGAGGATCACCCCGCTCACGCCATAGCCCAAGAGCGCCAGGCTGAGAACCATGAACGCCAGGTGGTGGAAGCGGGTAATGGAGAGGAGCCGGACAAGGATCACCTCGTAGGCGAGGGCCGATCCGGACAGCAGGAAAACGGCGGCGACCGCAGGCGGCGGGGTCTTCATGGCCGGCGGGTCAGCGGCACGAATCGGACCGGCAGGATTTGCCGGGTGGAGAGGCGCCCGTCGCTCCCCTTTTCCACCAGGACGAGCTGCTGCACGGCAAAGCGCCCGCCGACGGGGATGACCATCCGGCCGCCGTTCTTAAGCTGGGACAGGAGCGGCGGGGGGATATGGTCGCTGGCGGCCGTCACGATCACCGCATCAAAAGGCGCGTGCGCCTGCCAGCCGAAATAGCCGTCGCCGATGGTGAGCCGCACCCCGCCGTACCCCTCGGCTTGGAGGCGGGCCTCCGCCGCTTCGGCCAGCGCGCGGATGATCTCGATGGAATAGACGGCCATGCCCATCTCCGCCAGCACCGCCGCCTGATACCCCGACCCGGTTCCCACCTCGAGAACGCGGTCCCCCGGGGAGAGCGCCAGCAGGTTGCTCATCAGCGCGACAATGTAGGGCTGGGAGATCGTCTGGCCGTGGCCGATGGGCAGCGGGGTGTTGCGGTAGGCACGTTCGATGAAACGCTCCGGGACGAACCGGTGCCGCGGCACCGCCCCCATCGCCTTCATGACGGCCGGATCGAGCCGGTCGGCGCCGATGTAGGCGATGGTCTCCACAACATCGGCCGCGATAACCCTTACCATGGCGGCCCTTGCCCGGGCAAAGCGCGCCTCCTCCGCTGCCGCGGTGCCCGGCCGAACGGCAGCCATGCAAAGCAGTGTCACGGCCGCGAACAGCAGCCACGCGCTGACGGACCCGTTTGGAGATCTCTTGCTGCGCATCGGCGCCCCCTTTTGCGGTATTGATGATCATTGGTCCATCACGGCACAATGGAAACAAACGGCATCCGGAGCAGCGACTTCAAGAGCGCTGGGGTTCAGGAGGAGAGATCGAGCGGATGGAAGGGTTTGCTTTATATATCCTATAATATAGCTTTGCCCGCTGCGACGGTCAAGGGATGCCTGTTGCCGGCGCAGTGGCGGTGCAACGCCGTTATCGGGGCGCCGCATTCTCCCGGGGAGGCGCCGCGGGGGCGGGATGCGCTGTTGGCG
>CAJXSB010000186.1 GCA_913060435.1 uncultured Desulfococcus sp. | reverse complement strand
CTCTGCGTTGAAATTGCTGTCCGTCACTACGATGGGTTGACCGACGCCCAGCGCCTGGGTGCGGATGCCGGCGCCGCACCGCCCGCATTTGGCGGTCTCCCCCACGCGGTTTTCCGGTATCCTGTTCCGGGTGCCGCAGGATGAACATCTGATGATAAAGGAACGCGTCGTCATAATTCCCTCTTTTGGGTATTGGAATTTCCCGGCCCGCTGCAGCACCGCAGGCACATTGGCTGCTGCATGTATATCAGGATAATGCCATCGGGACTATCCTTAATTTTGGGAACAGCGGCAGCAGAGACCCTTTCCACCGCCACTGAGACCGGGCCGTTACAAAATTGTTCCTTACATGCCATTTTTGGCACCGCAGATTTAACATTTCCGTCACCATTTCATACAAAATGACGCTCCGCTACAGTCAATGCCCGGGAATGCGCTGGATCAAATGCATGCTGAAGGATTTTTTTATCCGCGATCATATTCAATCAATTATGTTAAGATTATGTATGCTTATCGTCAACTCTCATCTCCATTGACCCATTTTTTTCAACAGGAACATTAAGTATCTTGAATTTGGCATACGGATTGCTTTTAACTTCTTCAAGAGTACAATCAGCGCAAACAGCCATACACAAACCGCCCCGGGCAGGGCACAACGACAAACAGGAAACTAACGATGAGCATGATCAAAATCAATCACAAAAACAATAATATTGAACTGGTCTCGAAGCTGATGAACAGCGTTGCCGTCAAATATGACTGCCGGGTGAAATATCATCCGGAAACGGAAACCGTCTCTTTTCACGGCAATGACGCATGCAAACCTTTCATCGCTGAAGAGACGATGAACTTGTTCAACACCATTTAGCCGTTCGGCCGTTACGTTTACCTCTACCCCCATACCTCCTCCCCTCGGTCAGAGGGATGCCCCGGCATCCCTCTGACCATTTCGGCACTGCCACCGCACATAAACACTTGACCCTCCGCTGCGGAAGGGTCTATCCTCCCCAATCGAGCCGTCCCTGACAGCGACAACCAGGCGCATCCCCGCTGCCGACGCCTGCAGGGATACCCTTTAAGCGCGAACCCACGAAAAGAGAGGGTGGATATGGCCAGACTGCTGGACAGCATTGAAGACGCCGAATCAGGAACGTTGAACGAACACCACTCGAAGCTGCTGCTCAAGGCCTATGGCGTTCCCGTTGTGGAGGAGGCCGCTGTCGACGGTCCGCAGGCGGCGGTGAGCGCCGCCGAGGAGATAGGGTTTCCGGTCGTCCTCAAGGGGTTGGGCCAGCGCCTGCTGCACAAGACCGAACAGCGCCTCGTCCATCTCAACCTTCCAGGGCCGGACGCGGTGGCGGCCGCTGCCCGAAGGATAATGGATGCCGCCGGTGCGGCGCTGGAGGGATTCCTGGTCCAGCCCCAGGTGGAGGGGCGGCGCGAGCTCGTGGCAGGCCTCTTCCGGGATCCGCTCTTTGGTCCGGTGATCATGCTGGGCATTGGCGGCGTCTTTACCGAAGCGCTGGGGGACGTCGTCTTTCGGATCGCCCCCCTCCGCAGCTTCGAAATCGATGAGATGGTTCGCGACATCCGGGCCAGGGAGATCCTGGGCGCCTTCCGGGGGGAGGCGGCGGTCAGCCGGCGGCACCTGGCCCGAACCCTGATGGGCCTCTCCCGCATCGCCGTTGACCGGCCCGACATTTCAGAGGTCGACATCAACCCCCTCGTCGCTGACCCGGCGGGAAATCTCCAGGCGGTCGACGCGCTGGTGGCCTTCGGTCCGCAACCCGGGGCAGGCAAGCCATCGCCGCCGGTTGATCCGGTCCTTCTCGGGAAATGCTTCCATCCACGGTCCATCGCTTTTGTCGGCGCCTCCGCACAGTTCGGCAAATGGGGCAACATCCTGCCCAGCATGACCATCACCCGCGGCTTCGGCGGAGAGGTCTATCTGGTCAACCCGAAGGGGGGACGCATTGCCGGACGTGACGTCTATCCCGCTGTTGCCGACATTCCCGGCCCCGTCGATCTGGCCGTGGTCACCATCCCCGCCACAGCCGTTGCCCCCCTCATTCCCGAACTGGCCGAAAAAGGCGTCCCCGGCATGGTGCTCATCACATCAGGCTTTTCGGAGACCGGTGCGGAAGGGCGTCATCTGGAGGCGGAGGTCACGGCGGCGGCGCGGGATGCGGGGATCCTTGTCATCGGCCCCAACACCATGGGGATCAGCAATCCCCACATCCGGTTTTACTGCACCGGAAGCCAGGTGTGGCCGGGGCCGGGCGATACAGCCGTCGTGGCCCAGTCCGGGAATATTGGGACGCAGCTGCTGGCCTTCGCTGAAAACCAGGGCATCGGAATCCGCTGTTTTTCCGGATCCGGCAACGAAGCCATGGTCACCATCGAAGACTATCTGGAAGCGTTCGAGATCGATCCCGCCACCCGGAACGTGATGCTCTACATCGAAAGCGTCAAGGATGGACGGCGTTTTTTCGAGAGCGCCCGGCGCATCGGGACCCGGAAACCCATCATCCTGATGAAGGGCGGCCGGACGGCGGAAGGAGGGCGCGCCGCTGCCAGCCATACCGGCGCGATGTCCTCGGACAATCGGATCTTCGAAGCGGTATGCCGGCAGACCGGCATTGTTACGGCGGAATATCCCATGGATCTCCTGGACCTTGCCGCGGCGTTTTCGTCCCTGCCGCTGCCCCGGGGGCGTCGGGCGGCCATCATGACCCTGGGCGGCGGATGGGGTGTCGTGACCGCGGACCTCTGCGCCGAGTTCCACCTCGAAGTCCCGCCGCTGCCGGAGGAGATCGTCCGGATATTCGACGGCATGCTTCCCGAATACTGGAGCCGCTCCAACCCCGTCGACATCGTTGGTGAGCACGACCCGAACATCGCCCTGACGGTGCTGCAGGAGCTGATGAAATGGGATGGCTGCGACGCCGTCATCAATCTCGGGATCATCGGGCGCAAAATCCTCTTGGGCCGCATCCTCGATGCGGTCCGGCGCTCGGACCCCGACCGGGATCCTGCTGCCCTCGATGCCCTGGCACAGGGGTTGACGGATTTTGAAAAGCAGTACATCGAATACATTTCGGAACTCATGGCCACTTACGAGAAGCCCGTATTCGGGGTCAGCTTCGCCTTTGACCAGGAGGAGCGCACGGTGTATCCGGCTGACGGCCGCCCCTACAACACCGTGGTCTACCCGACCCCCGAAAAGGCAGTGAAAGCCTTTGCCAAAATGGTCCGCTACCGGGAGCACCAGACCGCGTGGACCCAGAGCGGCTGATGCGCCAAAGGCCGGCAGCGTGAATATCAGCGCGCATCAGATGGAGCGGAACCGGCTGCTGGACGCGCTGGACCATGAAAGTTTCAGCGGCGCATATCTCGCCGTGGGCGGACTTCGGCGTCTGTTTCAGGATGCCCCCCAACTGGCCGATTCCGGCAGTGTCGACCGCCTCGGACGGCTCATCCTCACGGCGGGATTTTCCCGTGAACGCCAGGCTTTTTTCCTCTACCGGTCCGCCGCCGAGCTGTTGATAGCGTTGTTGAACGGGGGCGGCGGGAGACGAAGCGCCCCGGACCAGGGACGCAGGCGGCAGATTCTGGATATTTTCGACTTTGTTCTGCAGACCACTCAGGGCCCTCCGCACCGCGCGGCGGCCGAGGCTGCCGGGACGCTGCCCCTGGGCATCTGCGGCCCCGCTTTGCCCGAGCCGCCAGAGGGCGCCCTGCCCTGCATCGGCTGGCGCACTTTCCTCCAGCGCGCCGGCGCCGCCGGATCCCCATTGTACCGTACTGCCGGACGCAGCCTGGTTGTAGCGCTGCAGGGGACCGACGAGGTGCTGGTGGCCAAACTGGCCCGCCACGGCGACCATCCAGCATCCCTTTTTCGCGAAGCCGCCTGGGCCGAACTCATCCGGTCCCGGCGCCACCGGTTTTTCGGGAGATTCGATATCCCTCGTCCCCTGACAATCCAGGGGAGCCCGCTTTTCCGCCTGCAGCGGTCGTCGCTGCCCCATGCGGATGCGGCGGCGCTTCATCCCATGGGGTTTGCCGTTGCCTTCCGGGTTCACCGGGATTATTTTTACTATCCCAACAGCCGCCGGCCCGATGCGGCCCTTGCCGCGCCGGACCTGCTGCGGGTGCTCTGCCGAAACGCCCGGCTTCTGGGTCAGCTTTCGGCCATGGGCATCGTCCACACCGCTCCCATCCCCCTGTTTCACAACCGGACCCAGCAGCACCGCCGCAGCGATCTCGGCGTCTATGCGTGGCACCGCGGCGGCCGGCTCGACCGGTGGCTCCTTTCATCCCGCCACCCCAACTTCGGCCTCTCGGGAATCCGGGATTTCGAGCATTTTGAGAGTGTTTCCGGATCCGCAAGGGGACTGTACCGGGCGATCGGCACCCACCTGCTGGGCCTGATCCTGGTGGCGGCCAGCTTTTTCCGGCACAAGGAGCCGGACCGCGTTGGATTCGACGCCTCCGGCGGTCCGGTGGATGTTCGGCACCTGTTCGACCCGTCACTTTTCGAGGTTCTGGTCAAGGGCATCTTCCGGCATTACTACGCCGGTTTCGTAGGGCGGGAGTTTCCGGCCGGCGCCCCTATCGACGTTGGCCGCCTGGTCTCGCGGATGATCGAGGAGATGGGGGTGGACCGGCACATGGAAGAGACTCTTCGAACCGCCGATCAGGAGAATATGAGCGATATCGCTTTTCGGGAGCACCTGCTGGAGCGGGGCCTCAGCGACGAGGAGATTTCCGGCCTCCGGCGGGGCGAACGGGAGATCGTCCTCCACACCGGGCCCCACCTGGGCGGCTTCAACCAGCCCATCTCCCTTCCGGAGCTGATCCATTTTATGGAGACCTCGGCCGCCATCTGCGTCGCCCACCGCTATCTGCATCAGGGATTCACCGGGCCGGGTCTTTCCTGAAGCGTCAATGGACCGGTCTCCCCGGGCCGGAATCAATCCATGGACTCCAATATCCTGCGGACCATGCTCCCATCGGCATCGGCGCCGAAATGCCCCATGATCTCCCGCATGGCCTGCATCTTGTGCTTGTATTTGGCAAAATCGATATGCTGCGAAATCCACGTCCGAACCTCGGCTTCGGACGCCATTTTCGGGAGATAACCCTCGATAATCCGGATGAAGGCCGATTCCGCCGCTTCGCCCCCGGACATTTCCAGGGTCTCGGCCTCGGACTTGGCCAGTTTTTTCAATATTTTGACGACATCTTCATCTGAAAGGACCTTGCTGCCGGTCCGGCCGAATTCGCCCATGACAACCCGCAGCGTCTCTTTTCGAGCGCTGTCCTTTTCTTTCATGGCCGTCATCAAATCCTTCTTGATCTGCTCCTGGAGTGAAATCTGCTTTCCTCCGATGATTCATATGATAGGGATTCGGAAGGGATATTTACATGAGACGGGCACGGTCGGCAACAGCAAAAAGGATTGGATGGGCTCCCTGCGGCACGACGGACCGCCGCCTGTCGGCAGGAGGCCCGGATCTGTCAGGAGTGCCTTTCCTTTGCGACTACTCCCCATAGGGGAACGTTGACAGAATCCCATTTTGGGGATAGGTGTCATGCTCGAACGGCATAGCGCCCTGCCCCATGGTTTCTCCCCCAAGCGATTGGCAGCAGAACGCCTTCGCCCACAAACTTTCCACCGTAGCAGGAAAGGCAGAAAATCTCATGAGCTGGAAAATCGACCCCCGAATCGCCGATATTCTCGATAAAGGTGCCGCCTTCGAAGGCATCGCGCGGGAAGAGGCCCTGACACTGATGCAGGTCGACCTCAACACCCGGGAAGCATACGCGTTAATGCAGACGGCCGACCAGATGTCCAGGACGCAGTTCGATGGAAAAGGGGAAAACCATCTCCATATCGGCGTCAATATCGAGCCATGCCCCTTTGACTGCAGTTTCTGCTCGCTCACCCGGCAGGCGGGCATCTTTACGGAAAAGATCGAATTCAGCGAAGCGGAGATTCTCTCCTGGGCCCGCGAGGCAGCGGCGGAGGGCGCCGACGCCCTCAATATCATGACGACGGGCAGCTTTTCGTTCGAACGGCTCCTCGAGATCGGACGCCTGCTGAAAAAGGCTGTGGACGCGCCATTGGTGGCCAACACCCGGGATGTGGTTCACCGGGAGGCGGAAGCGCTGCTGGCGGCTGGATTCGAAGGCGCCTACCACGCCGTCCGCCTGGGCGAAGGCCGCGACACCCCTTTTAACCCCGAAAAACGGATCCGGACCATCCGCGTCTTCCGGGACGTCGGTCTCAAGTGGATGAACTGCGTGGAGCCGGTGGGACCGGAGCACAGCCACCAGGAGATCGTCGATTTGATGTTTCTGGCCCGCGAACACGGCGCTGTTTACAGCGGGGTCATGCGGCGGATCAATTTCCCGGGGTCTCCCATGGAAAAATACGGCATGATCACCGAGCGCGAAATGGCACGGATGGTCGCCGTAAGCCGGCTGATAATGGGGGACGTCCCGTTGGCCCACTGCACCCATGAGCCCCACGCCGCCTCCCTTGCCGCCGGCGCCAACCTCTTCTTTCCGGAGGTGGGATCGAGCCCCAGGGACGGTGAAGCCGACACCGGCAAAGGCCGCGGCAGAGGGATAGCGCAATGCCGCCGGATGCAGCGGGAGATGGACTGGAATCCGGACCTGCCGTCCAACTGCTTCGAAGTACCGGGGCGGACGAAGAAAGCATGAAGGCCGGCGCCCGCGGCGCCATCCGCTGCACCAAACATGTAAAAGGAGCTGTATCATGACAATAATGAGATGCTGTCGGTCTCTCTTGTGGACGGCCGCCCTGCTCGCCGTTTTTGCGGCAGTTTCACCGTCCGGGGCCGCCAGGACGTTCAAGGTCGGCACCTGGAAAACCGCCCAGACCATCCAGCCCTTTTTCTATGCCGATTTTCTTCCCCCGGAAGACCAGGTTGAAGTGTTCCCGTTCACCAATCCGGCGGACCAGAAGACGGCGCTTCTGGCCGGGAGCCTCGACATGTGCGGCACCACCATCGCCCATGCCATCCATTCCGCAGCCCTGGGGCAGCCCGTGGTGGTGGTGGCCGCACTCTGCAGCAAATGCTCGGCCCTGGTGGTGAAAAACGACGGGACGTTTTCTGCCGTCCCGGATCTGAAGGGGAAAAAGATTGGCTACGTCCCCGGGACCATGCACGAGATCCTCCTGCGGGAAACCCTCACCCGGCACCATCTTTCCCCGGCAACGGACGTGGCACTCGTTCGGATCGATTTTTTCGATATGGGCCTGGCCCTGGCCCGGGGCGGGATCGACGCCTTCCTCTCCGGAGAGCCCTTCCCGACCATCGCCGTTCAGGAGGGGTATGGCCGCATCCTCTCCTACCCTTACTACGACGAATCCATCGGCACCATCAATGCCGGCATGCTGGTGACCCGAAAGATGATCGAAGCGGATCCGGAGGCCGTCTTTCGTCTGGTGCAGGCCCATGCCGCCGCCACCCGCCATCTGGCGGCCCATCCCTCCATCTGGCTCTCCCGGGCGGCGTCCTTCGGCACGCCCCTCAAAACCCTGGAGGCGGCTGCGGGAAACATGGCCCTGGCCTGGGAGATGGACGACGCCTTCGTGGAGAAGGTCAAGGCGCTGGGGCAGCGGATGGCGGCCCTCGGCGTCATCACCCGCCAGCCGGACTACGACAGCCTGATCGATCTCACCTTTGTCGAACGGCTCCGGACGGCGGAACAGCCGTGACCCGAGACGACGGAGCCGGACGGGGGATTCTTCCCTGGATTATTCCCGCCGCCTGCATCGCCGGGTGGACCTTCGTCAGCGCCGGCGGCTTGGCCCCCGCCTATCTCCTTCCCCATCCGGCGGATATCGGCAGGGCCGGCTACGCCTACATCCTGGGGGAGCCGGGCAGCGCCCCCTACGCCGGAAGATGTTTCATGGATGTGAAAGCCAGTCTCGCCCGGGTCTCCTTGGGCTTTGCCATCGCCGCCTTGACCGGCACCCCCCTTGGCATCCTGTCTGGTCGGGTGAGCGCCGTCCACCGCCTGCTGAGCGGGACGATCAACGCCGTCCGGGCAGTGCCGGGGATCGCCTGGCTGCCCCTTGCCCTCGTATGGTTCGGCATCGGAATGAAGACCACGGTATTCCTGGTGGCCCTCGCCGCGTTCTTTCCCGTTTATCTCAACGCCGCAGCAGGGGCCCGGCAGGTGGATATCCGTCTGCTCCAGGCCGGCGCCATGATGGGCACGGGCCGGCTCCGCGGCACCTTCGCCATCCTCGTGCCGGGGGCCATGCCGCACATCATCACGGGCCTCCGGCTGGGGCTCGGCATTTCATGGGCCTATCTCGTCCTTGGCGAGCTGACCGGGGTTCCCAACGGACTGGGGGCCGTCATCATGGACGCCCGAATGCTGGGGCGCATCGACATCATCATCGTGGGCATCATCATGATCGCCGCCCTGGGGCAGGTGAGCGACCAGATCCTGAAGCAGCTCATGCGGATCTGTTTCAAGAGCGCCAGGCGGACGGCATGAAAACGCCGCTGAAGATCGTCTCCCAGCGAAATGGAAGACGGGCGCCCCGGGCGGTAATGGAGATACGGCGCCTTGGAAAGAGGTTCCGGGTCAACAACAAGACGCTGACGGTGCTGGACGACGTCAGCTTCACGGCAGCGACCGGCGAGCTGATCTGCATGCTCGGC
>CAJXSB010000185.1 GCA_913060435.1 uncultured Desulfococcus sp. | reverse complement strand
CTATCTGGTGGAGGAATTTCAAAACCAGCCCGGCATACGGGAGGATATCCTAGCCGATGCCGATACGTGCCAGGACCTTCAACTCTCCGCCGAGAAGGCCAAAAAAAATCTCACCCAGCTGGAGAGCACCAGTCTCCTGATCACCCATGGCGGCGAACGGGTCAAGATGCAGTTCGACCGCGAAGTCTTCGAACGGCTCACCCGGGACCTGCTCGAAAGGACCATCTCGCTGACCCGCGAGATGCTGCAGGAGGCGACGAAGCGGGGCCACAGCCGTTTCGACGAAATCATCCTGGTGGGGGGGTCGACCCGGATGCCCATGGTGGCGCATCGGATCAAGAAGGAGTTCGGCATCGAGCCGAAACTGTTCGATCCGGATGAAGCCGTCGCCAAAGGCGCCGCCATTTACGGGTGGAAGCTCTTTCTGCAGGACGAGGTCCGGGAGCAGATCTCCCAGAAAACCGGCAAGCAGATTGATGAACTGGACGACATCAACGAACTGGATCTGGACGATATCATCGAAGAAGTCGAACATCTGGTGGCCAGCGACACGGGCTACTCGGTCCAGGATGTCCAGAGTGCCAAGATGAAAATCAAGAACGTCACCAGCAAGAGCTTCGGGGTTGTGGCCCACGACCAGAACGGCAACGAAATCGTCTACAACCTGATCCTGAAGAACAATGACGTCCCCGTCAACACCAAGAAGACCTTTGGAACGGCCGTTGACGCCCAGGAGATCGCGTCGATCCAGATCATGGAAAACGAAGAGAGCGACGTCGTCGCCACATTGGAAAACTCCATACTCATTGGAACGGCAGTGCTGAACCTGCCGCCCGACCTCCAGGCCAATACGCCGATTGAGATCATCTTCCGGCTGAACCGGGAAGGACGCCTGGAAATCACAGCGGAAGAGATGAGTGATGCGCACCGCTCCGTCAGCGTCACGGTGGAAACCCGATCGGTCATTCGAGGAGAGGAATTTGAGGAAGCCAAAGCCAGGGCCAAGCACATCGTCGTCATCTAAACGTCTCGCCCCTGCTTTTTCTTCTTAGCCGCCTGTTTTTCCTGACGACCGTAGATGACGTCTGCCGGAAAGCCACTCTCTTTTTTCGACATTGCTGAATCCCTGAGATCTTTCTGAAGATACAGCATCGATCTGATGCTGGATGAAGGATAACCATGGACGCCAACAACTATTACTTTCTTTTGGGGCTTTCGATCGATCCACCGGAAAATGATCCGCAGGTCATCGAAGATGCGATCCAGAAAAAACAGGCCGAATGGAGCCGGCTCCGGAACCACCCGACCAAGGGGACCCAGGCACAGCAGTATATCGGGATGCTGCCGGAGATCCGCAAGGTCATGTCCGACGACGCTCTCCGCCGGAAAGAGGCGGCAGCGGCCCAGCGGCTTTCCGCCCAGAATGAAAAGAAGATTCGTGCCAAGGTTGACCGACAGGTCGCCCTGCTCCTGAGCAAAGGCCGCATCACCAAAGCGGAGCAATCGAAACTGGCCGACCTGAACGGCGTCCCCCTGGAAACCATTGCTGCGCGGGTGTCGGAAAAGGAGCAGCTGTTCCTGATCAACTACCATATCGAAGAACTGATCCGTACAGGCATGCGGGGGGCCAGATACCAGGGTCGTCTGGCAAAAAAATTTGGATTGGACCCCGAAAGGGTGGCCGAATGGATCACGAACAAAGAGCAGGAAAAGAACCGGAAAATTGAGGTATACCTGCGCCGCTGCCATCGGAGAGGCTATATTACGCGGGGAGAAATCAAGGCGCTTTCCCAGCTTTATCTGGTCTCCGAGGAGAATGTCATCCGCCGAAACCGGTGCATGATCCGCAAAAAAGGCACGCCGACGCAGGACCTCCCTGAGGCCCTGGATAAAAGCACGGAAAAAATCATCGAAGATCACCTGAAGATCATCGGGAAATCCTCGCTTTATGATTTTCTGGATGCCCCCCAGGATGCAGACCTGAAACTCCTTCAGGATGCCACGCAGGAAAAAGACCTCGAAGTCCGCAAAATCAGCCAGAAAGATGCCAAAGCGACCGCCTTCGGAACACTGGTGGGGCATTGCATCTCCATTTTTAAACATGAAAAGAACCGGATGGCCTATGACCGAAGCCTGACCCTTTCCCGGCTTCAGGAGCTCAACGCGGATATGGAGGTGGCGGGCCTCAGCAAAAAGGTCCACGCCGAGTATGTCGCCATTCTCATGAAAAGCGCTCTGAAGCTGGGCATGGATATCGACGAAGCCCGGCGCTATATGGAAAAATACTTCAAGAAACAGCGGTGGAAGGTCGGAAAGCCCAAGCCATTCATCGCGCGAAGGCGTCCCTTTTACCTCCGTCCGGTCCCCGTCGCCGTCATCCTGGTTCTCATGCTCACCACCTCCCTTTCCATTGCCGCGCTCCAGAAGAGGCTGGTGGCACAGGAATTTACCGAAACCGTGGCCCTTGCAGCCCAGGCAGCACAGCTGGAGAGGAAAGCCGCGATACTCCAGGGCTTTGTGCTGGAATACCCGGAGAGCGATTTTGCGACAGAGATGAAAAAGCGCATTCTGGATATCCAGCAGCAGATCGAAACGCGCGACTATGACGACGTCCGCCGGCGGTTCGAACAGCTCTACCAGAGCGGAGCGTATGAAGAGGCCAGGGATGTCATCAAGGCCCATATGGCAAAATGCCCCGAAGGAGAGCACCGCAGCGCGCTGGAAAAGCAGCTTTCCATGGCCAACCGTGCCATAGCGGACCGGGATTACGCCGTGCTTGAAACGGCGCTCGATGCCTGCGAGACGCAGGAGACATGGCGCAGGTGCATTGCCTTGTGCAGCGGTTTTTCCCGAACACATCCCGAATCCAGGCATGTGGAAAAGGTCTCCGGCCGGAAACAGAAATATTTGCGGATCATTCAGGGCCAGGCGGACTTGGCCACCCTCCAAAAGCGCTCCGCAGAAAAAGGGGCCGACCTCGAGGCCGCGCGGCAGGTGTATCTCGACTATCTCCAGGCCAACCCGGAACTTCCCGTGACGGCCAAAAAACGCGTCGTCGCGGAAATAGAGATCTATGACCGGCAGATCGAGCGTTTCCATCAGGCGGAAAAAACCCTGACGCACCTGGCAAGCGCGGACTACGGGCTTGGCAATGAAGCGCTTGCGGAGCGGATTGATCAGGTCAAGGCGTTCATGGAACAGTATCCACCGGAATGGTACGGTGAAGAAGCTGCAATCCTCCTGCGTCGTCTGGAAAAGCAGCAGGCCTTGAAAACCCGTCGACGGCGCACGGAGGCGGAAAACCGGGACTGGAAAGCCGTGGCCGCAGACGCCCAGAACCGCCGTCTGAGCCCATCCGCTCGTATCGCCAGAGTAGAGGCGTTCCTCTTGAAGCATCCAGAGTCCAGTCATGCCGCCAAGGCGAAGCTTCTACTGGCCACCCTGAACAAACACCAGAAAGTGGAGAATGCCAGGAAGGCTCAGGAAAGGGCCAGCGCCCTTCGCAGGCAGGAGGAAGAAAAACGCATCAGCCACATGCTGAAACGCCTCTCGGGATCGTTTGTCGACCACCACAACGGCACCGTCACGGACAAACGGACCGGCTTGATGTGGTGCACCTTCGACGCATCCCTTGCCGAAAACCGGTGCTTTGATCATCGGGACGCCCTGCGGTATGTCCGGCGACTGGGAACCGGGGGATATCGGGACTGGCGGATACCCTCCCCCGAAGAGCTCCAGCAGATCCTGGAAACGCCGCCTCTCTTTCCGGCCAGCCGGTCGACATTTTTCTGGACATCGGAGCTGTTCTGGCACGGCTGGAACGAGATGGCATACATCCTTCGCCCGGCCGCCGGCGCCGCATGGCAGAAGGAGCCTGCCGAGGTGGAACAGTGCGGATCGGTTCTGGCGGTCCGGAATTGAGTCTTTCCGTCCGGCCGATGCCGGCATCGGAGATCCCACGTGTTTTACCGGCGGCTTAATTTCCACATCTCGTTCAATCTCATCGTACTGCTGGCACTGGCCATGCTCTTGATCAATGTCGTCGTAACGGGCGCGGTGCAGCGTCTGCTGCTCAAGAACAAGGCGGCCGAGGGAGCGCTGCTGATCGCCGCCCTGGAAGCGCATCTGGCCGGGCTGGATTCGCCGCCGGAAAAGAGAGGAATCGGCGTCATCGAGCACCTTTTGGAAAGATCGGATTATGCATCCGCCCTGATCCTCGGGCCGACGCCAGGGGTTCGCTTCACCGCCGGAAAACCCGGCATGCCGCAGGAGATCCTCGCTTCCGCCGCAAGAGATGCGCAGACCGCCAACCGACCCGGAACCCGGCTGGCCGGCGCCACGTGGGGTCTCTTCCGGCGAGAGAAGGCCATCCTGATCCTCAGCGCCCCCTTCCAGGGACGGCACGGTTTCACAGGCGGCATCAGCATCGTCTGCCATCTGCAACCGCTCTATCAGCAGCTGCGGCACATCCAGCAGCATGTATTCGTGTACCTTCTGGTCAACCTCATCCTCTTGACCCTCCTGGGACGATATCGCCTTTCGCGCCTGACCATCCAGCCGTTGAAAAAACTGGTGGAGACGGCCGAATCCTGCAAGGACGGCGGAAAGGCGCTTTTTTTCGGCGGTGAAAAGGACGGCAACGAATTCAACCAACTCTCCTGCGCCCTGAACCAGATGCTCCATCGCATCTCCAGAAACCAGGAGGCTCTCCGGCGGAGCGTCCATTCCCTCGAGCAGGCGAATGTAGACCTGAAGCGCGCCCAGAACGACATTATCAACGCGGAAAAGCTCGCTTCGGTCGGAAGGCTCTCGGCCGGCATCGCCCATGAAATCGGCAACCCCCTCGCCATCATCATCGGATACCTGGAGCTCCTCAAACGAAACGATATCTCGACCGCGGAGCGCAAGGATTTCATCTCGCGGACGGAGAGCGAGATCCACCGGATCAACCAGATCATCCGGCAGCTCCTCGACGTCTCGAGGCCCTCGAACAATGCCATCGGCAGGATATCCATCCACGATGTACTGTCAGATATCGCCACGGTTTTCAAATACCAGCCGCTGATGAAGGATATGCGTCTGGCCCTCGCGTTCGAGGCCCTCGACGACCACGTCGTGGCCGACGCCGCCCTTGTCCGCCAGGCCTTTCTAAACCTCGTCATCAATGCGGCAGATGCATTGGCCCAGACCGAACGCCCGCGGGTGCCCTCCATCGAACCCCGCAACCCCGCCCCCCGCCCCTCGCCGGAGACGCGGAGAACCCTGGAAATCCCCTTCGCCGACAACGGGGTCGGCATCCCCGAAGCACAGCTGCCATATCTCTTCGAACCTTTTTTCACCACCAAGGCTCCCGGGAAAGGGACCGGACTGGGGCTGTCGGTCTGCTACATGATTGTGAAGGCCTCGGGGGGCAGCATCCGGGTGCACAGCCGGGAGGACGACGGGACCCGGATGGTCATCGAGCTGCCGCTGTTCAATGGAGGCGATACGTCAAATGTCGGATGAAAAAAAACTGCTGATCATTGATGATGAAGAAAATATGCGCCACATGCTGGCGGTTCTCCTGGCAAAGCTGGGCTATCGCGTCGACTCCGCGCCGGACGGCAGGGCCGGTCTCGAGATGGTCCGGGGAACACGCTATGATTTTATTCTATGCGATCTCAAGATGCCTCGGATGGATGGAATGGCATTTCTCCGGGCCGGAAAGGATCTTCTGGGGGGTGCCACCGTCATCGTCATGTCCGCCTATGGAAGCATCGACACGGCTTTGAACGCCATGAAGCTCGGCGCATACGACTACATATCCAAGCCGTTCAAGACGGATGAGGTCTACCTGGCCCTGAAAAAAGCCGAAGAGCGGGAGAACCTTAGACGGGAAAACCTGGCGCTGAAAGCACGCATCCGGGATATCGAATCCCCCGCCTCCTTTGCCAGGATGATCGGAAAAAGCGACGCCATGCAGTCGGTGTTCGCCCTTGCCCGCAAAGCAGCCGAATACGATGCCACCGTCCTGATCACCGGTGAATCCGGAACAGGCAAGGAGTTGGTCGCACGGGGCATCCACATGGAGGGGGCGCGCTCCGGCGCTTCGTTTGTCGCCGTCAACTGCGGCGGCGTTCCAGAAAGCCTGCTGGAAAGCGAGTTCTTTGGATACCGCAAGGGCGCATTCACCGGTGCGGACGCCGACCGGAAAGGCCTTTTCGAAAACGCCGACAATGGAACCTTGTTTCTGGATGAGATTGGAGAGCTCCCCCTCTCCCTCCAGGTGAAATTTCTGCGGGTTCTCCAGGAAAACGAAGTACGGCGCGTCGGAGATACAAGAACCCGGCCCATCGACACCAGGATCATCGCAGCGACGTCAAAGGACCTGGAAAAGAGCATCTGCGACGATGCGTTTCGGCAGGATCTCTATTATCGGCTCAATGTGCTGCCCATCACCATTCCGCCCCTGAAAACCCGCCCGGAGGACATCCCCCTCCTGACCGCTCATTTCATTCAGCGGGTCAACCAGACCTTGAAAATGGAGATCGAAGGCATCTCCCAAAAGGCCGTCTCCATGCTGATGCGCCATTCCTGGCCGGGCAATGTCAGGGAACTGGAGAACGCGGTGAAGCGGGCCGCCATTCTCGCTGAGGGCCCCATCCTTTCCCCGGAGGACTTTCCGTTTCTCATGGCCGAGCCGGGAGAGCTCCCCGGCTTGCCGGATGCCTTCAACTGCTATTCGCTAAAGAAAGCCCAGCGGGTCCTGGAAAAGCACCTCATCACAAAAGCACTGGAAAAAACCGGCGGGAACCGCACCAAAGCAACCCGCCTGCTGGGGATCAGCCACCCCTCTCTGCTGACCAAAATGAGAGCGTATGACATTCGTCTGTAGGCTTCCGTCCCCCGCTAGATGGCCCATTTCAGCAGGACGCTGCCCCATGTAAAGCCGGCGCCGAATGCCGTCAGCAGGATCCAGTCGTCCTTTTTGAACCGATGCTCCTGGTGGGCCTCCGACATGGCCAGGGGGATGGTGGCGGCCGTGGTGTTGCCGTATTTTTCAATATTGACGACGATCTGTTCGGGCGTCAGCCCAAGCTTCTTGCCCACCGCATCGATGATGCGGAAGTTGGCCTGGTGGGGGACCAGGTGATCGAGGTCGCGGCCCGTGAGCCCGTTTCGCCGCAGCAGCGTTTCCGAGACGGTGGACATCCCCTTCACCGCATATTTGAAAACGGTTTTACCGTCCTGATAGACATAGTGCATTTTTTTCTTCACGGTATCCATCGTTGCAGGATGCCGGCTGCCGCCGCCCAGCACGTTCAAGTACTCTACGCCGACGCCATCCATGTGCAGGTCGAAGTCGACAATGCCGCGGGCGTCGTCCGCCCCGGGCTCGAGCAGAACCGCACCAGCGGCATCGCCGAATATGACGCAGGTGTTCCGGTCTTCATAATTGATGATGGCACTCATTTTATCCGCACCGATCAACAGCGCGTTCCGGTATTTCCCCGTTTCGATGAACTGGCAGCCGGTAGCGAGTGCGTAGATAAACCCGGTACATCCGCCGTTGAGGTCATATCCCCAGCAGTGATCCGCACCGAGCTCCTTTTGGACAATGGCTGCGGCGCTCGGCACCATCATATCCGGGGTGATCGTCGCCAGGATGATGAGTTCAATCTCCTCCGGCGGCACACCGGCCTGATCACAGGCCATTTTCGCGGCTCTGGTCGCCATATAGGAGGTTCCCTTCTCCGGATCGAGGATGGCTCGCTCCTTGATGCCGGTTCGCACCGTTATCCATTCATCGTTGGTATCGACCATCTTCTCCAGCTCTTTATTGGTCAGTTTTCGTTCCGGAGAATAATGTCCGACCCCTGAAATTATCGCACGCATGAAAATTCCTCCCGAATACCATCCAGCGCGAGGGCCGCCTTGTATGGGAATGCTACAAAAAAAGCCCGCTTCTTTCGAAACGGGCTTTTTTTGTGTAACGGCGGCGTCCTACTCTCCCACACAGCCTCCCATGCAGTACCATCGGCGCTAAAGAGCTTAACTTCCGTGTTCGGAATGGAAACGGGTGTTGCCTCTTCGCCATCGCCACCGAAATCCGTATAAGTACATCAAAGCGTTCAAACCCCTGTGTCGCTTAGTTTGTGGCTAAGCCTCACGACTCGTTAGTACCGGTTAGCTCAATGCGTTGCCGCACGTACACACCCGGCCTATCTGCCTCGTCGTCTTCGAGGTGTCTTCAGTCCAAATGGATGGGATATCTTATCTTGAGGTGGGCTTCCCGCTTAGATGCTTTCAGCGGTTATCCTTTCCGAACTTAGCTACCCAGCAGTGCCGCTGGCGCGACAACTGGAACACCAGTGGTTCGTCCATTCCGGTCCTCTCGTACTAGGAACAGATCCCCTCAAATATCCTGCGCCCACGAAAGATAGGGACCAAACTGTCTCACGACGTTTTAAACCCAGCTCACGTACCACTTTAATCGGCGAACAGCCGAACCCTTGGGACCTGCTCCAGCCCCAGGATGTGATGAGCCGACATCGAGGTGCCAAACCGCGCCGTCGATGTGAACTCTTGGGCGCGATAAGCCTGTTATCCCCGGCGTACCTTTTATCCGTTGAGCGACGGCCCTTCCATGCAGAACCGCCGGATCACTAAGACCTACTTTCGTACCTGCTCGAAATGTCTCTCTCGCAGTCAAGCTCCCTTATGCCTTTAC
>CAJXSB010000184.1 GCA_913060435.1 uncultured Desulfococcus sp. | reverse complement strand
GCCGGAAGGATCCTGGCTCATATGGTAGACCAGCTCGAAGTCTGCGTCCCAGACACTCTGGGCCGCGGTCTCGCCGGCCACCCCAACATAGGAGGTGTTGTCGGCCTGGGTCGCATCGTAATAAAGCCGGAAGACCGTATCCACCGTTGACGACAGGTCCACCTTGGCGTAGAGAACGGCCTTCTCCGCCGTCGCATCCCAGGTCTCGATCTCGACATACTTCTGGTTGTTCGACGCGTCCTCGAGCTTGATCTTGTAATTGTTCGCCCCCAGCTCGTCGAAGATCGCCGTGACATCGGCGTCTCCGGTGCCTGCCGCAGAAGAGAGGACGATCGCCAGGGGGAAGTCGGTCAGTTCGGCGTCGACCTTGGTGTGGTCGACAACGATCTTCAGGTATTTTTCCCAGGCCATGGCGCCCCCTATGTCAGGCTGAGCTTGATGTCCTGGGGTGTGAAGCTGGCCCCGTCCGTGATGGTGTAGTCCGTGCCGAAGTCGATACAGGCGACCACGGTGTCATCCGCGGGGGTGTCGTCGTAGATGATCATGGCCCCGAACGGCCCGATGCTGCCGCCGGACGCGGTCCAGGACGGGTCGTCGCAGGTCATCTCGGCCTTGTCGTTCGCATCGTCCTCCGCCACTGCGACGTTGGTCAGGGTCTTGTCGTTCTGGGTGTAGCCGTTGCCCGCTGCGATCTGGGACGCTGAAACGTCGGCCAGGGTCGCGTGGGCGTCCTTGTCAAAGGCGAAGGAAGTATCCATCAGGATCGCCTTGAGGGTGTCGCCCGGGAGGTTGATGTTGCCGATCGCCATCTGATATTTGACGTGGTTTGAAAATGTCACCACACCAGCCATGGATATCTCCTTTTAATTGCCGTCGCACAGAAACAGGATCTGCCAGCCGGACTCCTTCCGGGCGACGCTTTCAACAGCGCCGGAAAAGAAGCCGGCGTGGCAGGATAGGGTGAACGCGGTGTCGGCGGCCATCATATCGACCAGGGCGTCATAATCCGCGTCCGACATACGGACGATAAGCTTCATCGTCCGGTCGGCCCGGCTCAGCCCGTGGTGGGTGATCACGGCGCCGCCGTCCAGGGTCGCGATGCGCGAAACCCTCGCCGCCTGGTCGTTCAGCCGGGTGCCGTCCAGCAGCTTGAGGCGCAGGGGTTCGCCCAGGTAGGTTTGGGAGCAGATGACCGCCATCATAGTCCGAGCAGCGCCTCCAGACCTTCCTCGGTGGCCCGCACCTGGCAGAGCTCGAGGACGTTGATGAAGATCATCTCCAAGGCCGGCGCCAGGTTGGTGGCCTCAACTCTTACCAAAGCTTCGCCCCGCTCTAAAGCCGCTCTCTTCGCCTCCATATACTCGACTTGGGCTTTGGTCAGATCCTCCTGCAGCGAAAGCGCCCGCTCCCGGTATTCGTTCTCCTGCTCCAGCTGCTCGAGCAGGGCGTTCCGGAGCTGGGAACTGGTCGCGTCTTTGCCCATGAAGTCGCTCAGCTCGGATAAGATCCCGGAGATCACGTCCCCGGTGCTGCCGATGGTCTCCGATGCGGACTCAAAGGCGGCCTTGATCCGCTCGGTCGCCGCTTCGATTTCGGCCACATCGATTTTCGCCCGGAAGTCGAGCATCGATTCGATCTTTTTGACGTCGGCATCGATCCGGGCCATCTCGAGCTCGGTTTCGATCTGGATACGCTTTTCATCCGGAACCGCCTTCTTGATCTCCTCTGCGGTCTTTTCCAGCGCCGCCTTGTCGACCTCGCCCACACAGGTGAATTTCCGGGTCCCGTCCGGCAGGATCTCCAGGATGATGTCACTGGCGCGATGGAAGGAATCCGTGTCGGGGTCGGCCTTGACCTCGACGTTCTTTTCCAGGGGCTTCGAGACGAAGTCCGCCACCCCGGTGGTATCGACATCGGTGGTCAGGACGAATTCATGATCCCCGGCCAGCTGTTGCTGAAACTCCTCCAGGCTGATGCCGGCCTCCCGGACCGCTTCCGGCACCTTTTTGACGGAGTCGGCCGCGCCGTCGACATCCCCGCTGATGCCCCGGGCCGCCCGGCCGATCCCTTCGAACATTTCATCGATATTCTCCCGCTGGGTCTCCGAGGCGGCTTCGCCGACCCGCCGGATGCTCTCGCTCAGGTCGGCCAGTTTTCTGCTCGCGTCATCGAGGCCGAGATGCTCCGAGATGAACGAGAGCGCTTCCAGGGAGGGGCCAAGGGTGTTGGCCAGGAGCATGGTCCATGAATCGAGCAGGACCTGGGAGGCGTTGTAGACCGCCTTGATCACGCCGATGACCGTCTCGAAGACCCGGTTCGCGTCTGCGCCGGTGGTCTGCAGGGCGACCAGGAACCCGCCCACATAGGTCCCGGCCTCGGCCAGGAGCTTCGCCGCGCCCAGGACCCTGCCGATGTCCACGGCGATGCTCTGGCCGGCCTCGTTGGCCTTGCCCTGCAGCGCAGTGAACGAATCGATGACCGGCTGCAGGGATGTAACCATGCCCTGGGAGACCCCGACCAGGGTCGAAATGGAATCCACGGCAAACTGCAGGGCCTCGGCCAGCCCCTCCGGGGTGGAAAGGTCGAACCCGTCAAACAGCCCGGCGATCTCCTCCCCCAGGTCTCCCATGGCCTGGATGAACCCGGAGAAGTCGACCTGGTCCAGGGCGTCCGGAATATCTTCCGCGATGTTCTTGAGGGCTTTGCCCACATCGCCCAGGTAGTCGGAAAGGGCCCTCGAAAGCTGGTCCAGCGCGCCGCTGTCGACAGCCCGGCGAAGGGCGTTTTCAATGGCGGTGCCGCCCTCGATGGCCTCGTTCGCCGCGGTCTGGAACTCCGCGCCGACGGTCAGGGCCAGGTTCTGGAACCCCACCTTGAACCTGTCCAGGACGGCCTCGGCGCTTTTCAGCTTCGCAGCCACCTCCGCTGCGGCGGATCCGGCGGAATCGAGGGCCGCTGCGGTAATATCCGAATACTTGCCGAGCTGGTCGAAGACCTCCACCATCCTGGCGGACTGCTCGATCCCGACCAGCTGTGACGTATAGAAAAGCTTCTGGTTCTGGTCGAGGCTCTGGAACTTGTCGGCGACGTCGACCAGGATGTCCTTTGCGGAGCGCAGCTCCCCATTGGCGTCCCGCTGGGATACGCCGAGCTGCGCCAGGGTATCCACCACCGGCTTGGAATCATCGGTCATTTTCAGCAGGCCGGTCTTGAGCGCATCGGCCGCTTCCGATCCGGACCGGAAAACCTCGATGATGGGCGTCACCAGCCCCGCAGCCTCCTCCATGGAGAAGCCGGCCTGCCTGGCGATGGGCGACAGCGCACCCAGGGCCGAAGCCAGCTCCTTCGAATCGGTGGCGTACCGGTTCGACACCTCGTTGACGATGTCCACCGCCCGGGCCGCGTCCTCTGCGCTCAGCTTGAACCCTTTCAGGGTCGAAATCAGGGCCTCGGTGGCATCGCCCGCCGATAAATCCCCGGCAATCATCAGGTCGAGGGTGTTCCTGGCCAGGGTGACCGCCTCTTCGGTCTCAAACCCGGCCTGCTTCCACCCGGTGATCGACTCCAGGATCTGCGTCGATGAAACGCCGTAGGCGTCGGAGAGCTCCAGCACGGACTGCTTGATCTCGGGAATATGGTCGAACTCGGCCTCGCCCAGGACCTTTTTCAGGCCGACCATGGCGGCATCGAAGTCTTTTGCAGCGCCGTAGGCCACCACCAGGCCCCCGATGGCCATGGCGCCCAGGGCGGCGTCAAGGCCGAGCACGCGATCCGCCAGGTCGGCAAGCGGATCCGCGACGCTCTGGACCGCCGTGTCGAACTCGTCCAGGTTCTGCTGGACCGCCTTGAACGCCGCCTGGGTCCGGTCGTCGCCCTCGAAGATGATGGCAATGGTCCGCTCGAGTGCTGTACTCATTGATTTGTACCTTTCCGCAGATCCTGCAGTTCAGAAAAGAAGAGGTCCCACAGGCCCCGCTCGACGTCGGTCATGGTGCGGATGGGGAAGAGGTCCGGCCGCAGCTCGAAGAGGCATTTTCCCCGCAGGTGGCAGAGGTTGAGGTCGTGGCGGACGCGGGGGTCCCGCCAGAGCCGTTTGATTCCCCCGGGATGGAGCCCTCCCCGGTGGCTCTGAGGATCGCCTCGGATACGGCATGGGCGCTCACGGGGTAGTGGGTGAGCAGCTTCACGGCCGCCTGGCGATCCAGGGCCGGTTTCACGCAGCCGAAGACCAGGACCTCGACGCGCCGGGCGAACTCGTCCGGGACGGCCCCGTAAAACGCCTCTATCGCCTCCGCGATCGCCTCCCCGCCGCCGGAGAGAAGGCCCGCGGCAATGGCCTGGAAGTCGGCGCGTCTCTGCACGGCCTCCCGGACGCGATAGAACTCCTCCCCGGTCAGGGCCCGGCTGGTGAAGACCGGCGCGTCCTCTTCATCGAACCAGGCCTTCATCTCCGGGACCTTGATCTCTTCCGTCCGGGGCTTCAGGTCTTCGCGATTGAATCGTCTCAGGTCGAACGGCATCAGCTCTCCTTGTCGATAGACATCGATGATGCACTGATGGTGCAGTTGGCCAGGATCGCGCTGCCTGCGGGAAACTGCCGGGCAATGCCGAGGGTTCCCTGGGTCAGGATGAACTCGCTCCGGTACCGGTCCGGCAGGAACTTGAACCAGAGGGTCTTGTTCTTGTGGCTGATCAGGGTGTCATTGATGCCGGTTTTCAGACGAGCGGTGAAGGAGCCCTGACCCAGGGAGCTGCTCGACTCGCCCACGGTGCCGCCGTAGATCTGGGTCGAGCTCACGGAGTGGCTCGTCTCCGCCGGCACGAAGTCGGCGGCGTTGGGGACCTCGGAAAAGATCGGCGTGTAGTACGCGGCAAAGACCTTCTTTGCCACACCGCCGGTATGGATCAGGGGCAGCGTCGCCGCGAAGGTGATCTCGCCGTTGGCCCAGTCCTCGTCCCAGACGGGGTAGTCGTAGCGCTCGGTGTGGGTTCCCACCACCTGGAAGATCTCGTCTGCGTCGACGGCCGCAGACGCACTCGCATTCAGCCGCACCTGCCCCACCTCCACCGAGTCGACCGGGATCAGGGGCGGGCCGCCGTCGGCTGCGCGGGGTTCGGAAAGTGCGGGGTGTCCTGCGCCCGCCACCACGGCATAGGCGCCGGCCGTGACCACGATGGAATTGACGATGTGGGTGTCCGTGGGCGTTGCGCGCGTGAGGGCGAGGTCCGTTGCCGCGGGGATCGTCACCAGGGCCCCGGAGACATAGGCGGTGCCGGCAGAGACATCGACCTTGTCATCGTCTCCGCTGGCCGCAGGCGTGATCACCCCGCCGGAGACCATGCCGTTGGGGCGGACCACGGGCTCCTTGCCCTCGTATCCGGACCAGAGCTCGTCCCCGGATTCGAATTTGGCATGGTCCCCGGAATCGTCCATGGCCGCCATGGGGACATAGGACTGGCCGGCCTCGAAATAAAGGATTGCATTGGATGCGGTTTTGCTTCTTGCCATGATGTTTTCCTCTCTCAGATGTTGCTGTAGGGGTCGCCGGCATTGGTCTGGTACCGGATGTCGATGCTGATGCCGACATGCAGGATCTGCTGGCCGAGCTCGTCCGGATAGGCGTCGATCCCCCCGGATCGGTAGATGATCTGGTCGGCGTGGGTGTCGGTCATCCCGCCGACCCGGGTCGGCCCGGCCGCTTCATATCCGAAGACGCTGCGGATCATCTCGCCCAGGATTGCCTCGCCCAGCTCGCTCGGGTTCTGCCCGCTCATCCGTTCCAGGCAGATAATGTCCACCCGCATGGTCAGATCGTGCATGCCGTAGTCGGTATTCTGGTTCTCCTCGGAGCGGGGGAGCACGGTGATGATCGGCGGCGGCTCGGTGTCCGGGTCGAACACCTGGCGGCCGCGGTGGACCGACGGCGCCGTGACCGACGTCCAGGCGCAGTCCTCCAGGAGGTCTGTCAGTTCGGCGATGATGCTTTCCCGGATGGTGGCGCTCATCCGAATTGCCTCAGTACACCGTCCACTTCGCTGGCAAAGACCGCCGACAGGCGGTCGCTCGCCTGGCTGCTGAGCTTCTCCCAGTTCTCGGGGGTATTGTAGATCAATTCCGGGTGCGGTCCATAGAGCGCTTCCACCGGATACCGTGCTGACAGGCGACCATCGTCCATCCGCTTTCGCCACATGGAGATGACCTTGCCGGTTGATCTTGCCTTGTTCAGGAAAGCATGCCGGATCCGCTGCAAACCGGTCGACTTCTTGATATTGACGCTCAAACCTGTTTTGGTCTGCCTCGTGCCGGCAAAATCCGACAGGAGCCCCCCCCCGCCGGTGGATTTCACGCTGGATTGGAGATCCGACCAGGTCGCCTTGTAGACGCTCGTCCGTGCCCGCACCGCAGCCGCCTTATACTTGTAGTCTTCCCTGGCCAGCTTCACCATGTCGGACCGGGTGCCGGCAGCCGTTTTGTTGAGTGCCCGGGCGTAGGCCCGGACAAACCCGTTTTCGATGCGCGACAACGTCTCCAGTGCATCCCGGATCGCGGCCTCGTCAAGGCCGATGCTGACTACCGTCATGCCTGCACCGTCTCCTGGACCAGCTCCAGCAACCACACCCCGCCTTCGGACTGGGGATAGGGCGCCACCCGGCACGACACCCCGCGGAAAGTGACGCTGTCGCCGGCCTTTGGCCGGGCCACGTCCGACGCCTGGACATAGACCGAAAACATCGGCGTCACAAAGCCGGGCGTCCCGGTGGTCCGCTCGCCGGCCTCGGCCTCGACCACCGTGATGGCTTTGCCATTATAGGTGGCCGCCTCCCCGAACTCATCGGGGTTGAAGAAGACCGCCATGTCACTGTCCATCTGTTCTCTGAAGGTTGTCATCGTTGATCACCTCCTATTCGGCGGGAATATGAACATCAGGATCTCCGCGATGGCCCAGATAACCAGCACGGCCAGCATCACTTCCCATCGAAACATCGTCATCTATTCGTTCCGGATCTCGACCGGCCAGAGCTTCGGCGGCTGCAGCTCGATCACCACCACCGGCATCTTCCGTTCGACAATGTTGCTGCCGGGGCTGACCTGGTCCTCCCGGGTCAGCACGGCAGCGAACTTGTAGGTCTGGCCGGGCACAAGCCCGGGGATGGTCACCACGGTCTCCGTGCCGGCGTAGACCGGCGGATCCGACCAGACAAAGTCCCTGGGAAGGTTCGCCATGTGGATCCGGATCGAATCATACTCCTGGCCGAGCGGGTCCACCTCGAGGGTGATGGACGCCGCCATCGCCTTTGGCCCCACCAGCATCAAGACCAGAACCAAAACGACAGGAATGTTCTTCAGAACTGCCATCCAATTGAAACGGATCCAACCCATGATTCTTTCTCCTTGCCGGCCTGCAGATATTCCGACCGGACGATACTTGTGCCGACCTTGAGGCCTTGCCAAAGCACGGCCGAGCACCCGCCTCCAAAGGCCTGCACCTGATTGACGGTGCGCCCCTCCTGGAAATAATAGGTGGCCCAGACGTCGAACATATCGTCGTCGAGGCCGGCGGAAAGGGTGGGGTAAAAGGTATGCTTCCGCCAATGATGGGCCGGATGGTCGTCCGTTGCGTCAAATCTGGAGTCATATCCGCTGCAGGCGATGCCGCCGCCGGCATACCAGTCGCCGAGATAACCCCGGGCCTGCCCGCCGACACCCCATTTATACCCGCTGTCCGCCGGGGATTTCTTCTGCAACAGAAAAGACCCGAAAGCCTGGATGCCAAAGTACGCCCCGATCCGCTGGATATGCTCTCCGTAAACCCCGTATCCGGCGTCAAAGCCGGCGCCGCTTGTGACCGCCCGGGCCATCACAGACGTCTCCGCCCTGGCGGCGACAACCACCGCCACGCAGATGCCGAAACAGATCAGGGCCGCTTTGAGGTACGGCACGCCTTATTCTCCGCCCGGCAGCGGGATCCGGTAGTCGATCCCCTGGCGCTCCAGGCTGTCGCAGACTGCACGGAGCAGGCCGGTCACTGACGCGTGGCCCGCGGCAAGCTGGATTTTCACCTCGTCCGCTATCGGCCGAAAAGGATCCAGGTCGAAGCCCACCACGGTTTCACTGGCCTTGTCCGCCGTGCTGAAGACGATATCGATCCATTCGCCGCGGGAAACGGTGCCGTCTGCCATGGCCTTGGCGAACTCCTGGACCAGGGCCATGGCGATGCCGATATATGCAAAATACTTCATTTCGTTTTTCTCCAATTGCGGCGCCATGCCCGAAACCAGCGCCAGACTGCGGCCAGGTCGACCCCCAGCCGGATCCGCTTTGCCGGCAGGCGCAGTTTGAATGTCATGTCATCCCCCGGCTGCCGGCGGCATGATGGTCTTGATCTGCATGTAGGCCACGATCAATGCCACCACCAGGGAGCCCATGGTGGTGATGCAGACGCCGAAGATCAGCCACTCGAAACGGGAAACCTTTTCGACCGGGCATTTTGCGGTATGCTCCGCGCAATGCCTCCGAACATCATCGATCTCTTTTTTCATCACCCTGACATCCTGTTCGATCTGGCCGATGCGCTGCTTGCTCACCTGGTCCATGTACCGGATTTTTTCGGCAATGGACTCCAGGCAGGCGGTCAGTTTCGCGATAGCCTCCAATTTCTCCTCGATCCGGCCCAGGCGCCCTTCGATGTTTTCAAGCGTCATGATCTGCACCCGTTCGTCACGCCGGGCCGCATTCCGGCACCGGCGTCATATCGCCGGCTCGGTGGTGACATTG